>NZ_CEXBMR010000062.1:0-8254 GCF_982614295.1 Synechococcus sp. | reverse complement strand
TTCTGGTGTGCCCTAATCATGCGCCAAATCGTGAGCCAAACAAGGGTAAATGGTTGCATCTGGGTGCATCTGACCACCTGCCTTGGCTGCGCCAAACATTAAAAAACCCAGGCCTGGCCTGGGGAGTGGGGATGGAGCCAAGCGGATTCGAACCGCTGACCCCCTGCATGCCATGCAGGTGCTCTACCAGCTGAGCTATGGCCCCGTCAGCTGAGCTTACACCTCAGACCTGCCTCCACACAGCCACTAGTTTTCCTTGCACTATCACCTGTTCTGCGGGCAAGGTGATGGCTGAATAACGCTGGTTCGCAGCCTCAAGGCGCACTTGATTTCCCTCCAGATGGAAGTGCTTCAAAGTGGTGCCGCTGCCTGCTACCAGGGCGCTAACGATGGTGCCAGCCTTAAGGCGGTTCAATTCCTGCACCGGTTCCATTAGCACCACATCACCATCGGCAATATGGGCATCTTCCATGCTGTCGCCGTTAACGGTTAAGGCAAATAAACCGCGGCGTTCCAGCAGTGGTTGCAGATCTAAATGTTCTTCCACATCATGGAAAGTTTCCACCAATCCACCGGCGGCAACGCTGCCAAGCACTGGTATTGCCATGCTATTTGGCACTTCACCTAAAAGTTGCAACGTGCGGGCTTGGCCTTCTTTCCAGGTAATCCAGCCCTTTTGTTGTAGGTGGCGCAAACGGCTTTGCACTGGCGCAGGTGAACGCAACCCCATCGCAGCCATCATTTGCCGGATGGAAGGGCTGTGGCGATTTTCGCTAATAAATCCACTCAGCCAGTTGTAAAGCTCTTGCTGGGCGCTGGTGAGCTCTTGCGGCGCTGAATCAACCAATGCGTAAAAAGTTGCTAATACAGGTGTACCGCATTGTGTTGGTTTTGTCTAGCCTCCAAGTAGCGCAGCTAAAAGGGCTTGCTGAGCATGAAGGCGATTGCCGGCTTGATCAAATATGCGGCTGGATTTGGATTCCATCAGCTCAGCGCTGATTTCAAGCCCTCGATAAGCGGGCAAACAATGCAGAACGATGGCATTTGGATCTGCTAGATCAAGCAGTTTTTGATCGAGGCACCATCCATCAAAAGCTTGTTCCCGGTTCTCTTTTTCCTCCTCTTGTCCCATAGATGCCCACACATCTGTGTAAAGACCATGGGCTCCTCTGGCGGCAGTTTCTGGATCGTGCACTATTTCGATCAAACACTTTCCGGCCGCAATATGGCTTGCTTGTTTCAGAACATCAGCATTGGGTTCAAATCCCTTTGGGCAGCCAATCCGCACATTTACGCCTAACAACGCGCCGCACAACATCAATGAATGGGCCACATTGTTGCCATCTCCCACATAACAAAGGGTGAGACCCTTCAGCTCGCCAAAATTTTCTTGCAGGGTTTGGTAATCAGCTAATGCTTGGCAAGGGTGTTCAAGGTCTGTGAGGGCATTAATTACTGGGATAGATGCCCAGTGAGCGTATTTCTCCAAATCCGCTTGCGCAAAGGTGCGAATTGCCAAAACATCAAGATATTCACTTAATACCCTTGCCGTGTCTGCAATCGGCTCACCCCGGCCCACCTGGGTTACAGAAGGGTTTAGATCAAGGGTTTGGCCGCCAAGCCTTGCCATTGCTACAGAAAAACTAACCCTTGTGCGGGTGGAAGCTTTACTAAAAATTAAACCTAAGGTTTTGCCGACCAGATCAATTTGTAATTTGCCGCTTTTTAAATCAGCGGCAAGTTCCAACAACTCACGCGTTTGCTCAGCAGTGATCTGGGCTGATGAAAGAAAATCCTTACCTTGAAGCTCCCCAAGGGCGGGGTAGCGCTGGCTGATCAACATCAGCTAAGCCCAAAGAACCCTTATGCGGGATTAAGGGCCCCAGCGTCAAGGGGTAGGGTGCTGCTGGCAAGAAAATCTTTGAGTTCATCACCCTCGATTACTTCTTTTTCAAGTATTCGTTGGGCAATACTTTCAAGTAATTCACGGTTGGAATTCAGAATATCTAGGGCGGTGTTGTGCCCCCTATCAACTAAGGCTCGCACCTCTTTATCAATTGCTTGCGCCGTGGCATCACTAACCACCCGTCGGGGGTTATTGCCTTGCCCAAGGAAGCGATTGCCACCTTGTTTGTCGTAGGCGAGGGGGCCGAGGGTATCGCTCATGCCATAAGTACCCACCATTTGTTCTGCGATATCGGTGGCCCGCTGAAGATCATTTGCGGCGCCTGTTGTGATTTTGCCAAACACAACCTCTTCTGCTGAGCGTCCGCCAAGCAAGGTGGCGATTTGACCTTGAAGGTCTTCACGTGAATTAAGGAAACGATCTTCTGTTGGTAATTGCAGTGTGTAGCCAAGGGCGCTCATACCTCTTGGAACGATCGAAATTTTTGCAACTTTGCTACCGCCTGGCATGAGGTGCCCAACAATTGCATGGCCTACTTCGTGGTAAGCAACTACGCGCTTTTCGTCGTCTTGTAGAACACGGCTGCGTTTCTCAAGGCCGGCTACCACCCGTTCAATCGCCTCATTTAGATCTGCTTGTTCAACGGTTTTGCGATAGGCGCGAGCCGCTAGCAGAGCTCCTTCATTTACAAGGTTGGCTAAATCAGCACCAGCGAAGCCACTGGTGGCAGCTGCAATCTTTTGAAGATCAACCTCTTCATTCAGTTTTACTTTGTTTGCATAGATTTGCAGAATCGTTAAGCGGCCAGAAAGATCAGGGCGATCAACTAACACTTGGCGGTCAAAACGGCCGGGTCTTAAAAGTGCTGCATCAAGAGTTTCGGGCTGGTTTGTTGCGCCAATCACAATTACAGGCTTGTCTTGTGAAGCAAAGCCGTCCATTTCGGTGAGCAGCTGATTGAGGGTTTGCTCCCTTTCATCATTACCGCCAACAACACCCATTGAACCGGAACGGCTTTTACCAATTGCATCTAGTTCATCAATAAAAATAATGCACGGCGCTTTCTTTTTGGCCTGTTCAAATAAATCGCGCACGCGAGCTGCGCCGGCACCAACGAATAATTCAACAAATTCAGATCCAGAAATTATAAAGAAGGGCACATCGGCCTCTCCAGCTACCGCTTTAGAAAGCAATGTTTTACCGGTACCAGGAGGGCCTACCAGCAATACACCTTTTGGAATCCGCGCACCAATTTCGGTGTAGCGCTCAGGTTTTTTGAGAAAGTCAACTATCTCTGTGAGTTCTGCTTTTGCTTCATCAACACCAGCAACATCTGCAAAAGTTACCCTTGATTGTTCATCTGGAACATATATTTTTGCTTTGCTTTTAGTGAAACTAAGGGCTCCCTGAGCGCCGCCGCCGCCGCCCATTGCCCTACGGGCAAAGAATTGCAACACAACAATAAAAATGAGTGGTGGCACTACCCAGCTCAAAATTGTGCTGATAATGCTTGGCTTTTTGGGCGGTGATGCTGCAAATTCAACCCCATGCTGCTCTAAGCGTTGGGGTAATTCCATGTCGAATATCGGAGTGGTGGCAAGTACTGCAGGTTCCCCCTCCACTGGGTTTGCTAGTTCGTAACGAATTTGGTCTTGGGTGATGAAGGCCCTTTTAACGGCGCCATCGTCTACTTGGTTAATGAAAAGGGAATAGGGAACCCGAGGCACCTGCTGCAGGCCCTGGTTTGGCAAGAAACTACTGATCAGAAGGATTACGCCGAGGCCAATCAACACCAGGTTGATCACCCCAAAGCGTTTGTTGGGGCTGTTGTCGTCCTGGCGAAGGGCCATAGCCATCGGTGCTGATGTGAACCAAGCTAAGGGCCCTTGTGCCGCCCTTGGGTGTTGATACCTCACCATCGCTTCTATTGGGCTTTGCTTTCGACCTGTTTGGGGCTGCTCAGCATCTTTATGTTGCCGCCGCCGCTGGCTCGCCCCTAACCCATGGCGGATTCATGCTGTTGGCTTTGCTGCTGCTGGTTGGTTTAGCTGCTGGGCATGAGGCGAGCAGTAATAAGGCTCCTAAACGTGCAAATTATGCTGACCGCATTTACCTAATAATTAGTTTTGCGGTAATAATCGACCAGGCATTATTAACCTCCGGTGGCTTTAAGGGTTTGCAGGGGGCAATCGCCGGTTACTTAATGCTCGGCCTTGCCACTGGAATCGTATTTAATGTTATGGAAGATTTGATTCCCGGCAGTTTGCATGCCATTACTTCTGGTGTTTCCTCTGGTATTTCAAGTTCAAAGATTGATTTCATATCTTTAAATTATTTTGCTTTTAGCTATTTATCCACGGTTGGGTTTGGCGATATAGTTGCAATAATCACCCTGGGGAAATGTTATCGGTGATCGTTGCAGTTGTTGGGCCACTGTATTTAGCGGTTGTGATGGGTTTGTTGATTGCAATGGTTGCCGCCAGTGAAACCAGCGCCGAGGTTGAGGAATCGCTTGAAGAGATGCGCTAAAATATACGAACATAAAATGTTGGTATATTTTATATGTGTTATGTATATTAACTTTTGATTTGTGCTTGCCAAAGTAGATCTTGGCCCAGTACCTGAAGGCTTTTGGCTGAATATTTTTGCTCAAATGTGTTTGGAATACTGCTGAGTCCCAAATCTCCCAGGGGGGTGCATGCGGCGATGCCACCTAATAGTTTTGGTGCAATAACAGCTGCAATATGTTGAACGCAGCCTTGCCCTATGGCGCTCGCTGCTAACTCGGGGCCGCATTCCCAAAGCACCCGATTGCAACCGCGGCTAGCTAGAGCCTCCATCAGTTGTTGTGGTTCGCATTGATCCAGTGGCAGCCTTTCTATTCCCAACTGATCTAGTAAGGCGATTTTTTCTGCTGCTGCTCCAGGGCCATGGGCCACCAGGGTGGGCGCTAATTCCTGGTTCCATAGTTGGGCATTTGGGGGGAGATTTAATTCCCTGCTAACCACCACCCGCAGCGGTTCAGGTGTGCGCCGGCCACGGCTTGTAAGCAGGGGGTTGTCTGCCCTTACGGTGCCGCCGCCAACGATCACCGCATCACAGCGGCTGCGCAATTGATGCACCCAGCTTCTCGCTTCAGGGCCGCTGATCCATTGGCTTGCTCCGTTGGGCAAGGCGGTGCGGCCATCGAGGCTCATGGCCCATTTCAAAATGCCTTCTGGTTTGCCTGTATTGATGCGATGCAAAAAAGCACTGTTTTGTAGCTGCGCTGCTTCTGCCCCTTCGCCAAGTTCAACTTCAAGGCCCGCCTCACGCAGCAGCGTTAAGCCTTTTCCTGCCACTAACGGGTTTGGATCTGCAATCGCTACCACAACTCTCCTCACCCCAGATGCCAGCACCGCAGCTGTGCAAGGGGCCGTCCGGCCCTGATGGCAGCAGGGCTCAAGCGTTACGTAAAGCGTGCCGCCATTTGCCTTCTCACCAGCCTGTTGCAATGCCATCAATTCGGCATGGGCTTCCCCTGCCTTGCGGTGATATCCCTCCCCCACCAATTCACCAGCAGCACTTAGTACCACTGCCCCCACCAATGGATTTGGGCTTGTGAGCCCATCAGCTAATCCCGCCAGCCTCAGGGCCCTATCCATCCAGAGGCGATCAAGCCATTGGCCCGCCATTTAGAGGGGTTGGTTTGGTAATTGGCGCCATTCCTGCACCACAAAAGGTGGCACTGGCAGTTCTGTGAACACACCAGGCAGAATTAGCCGCAAAGGGCGATTTTTTTTCAAGCTGCTTAGCAGTGGTTCCAGATCAAATTCAGCAGCAGCATCGCGGCTATCACTGCTGAGGGTTGGATTTTCGAGGGTGATATCAGCTAAATTCCAATTTTTTTCGCCGCTTTGCACCTGCAAAGCAGTGGGGTGATTTAAACGCACCTTGCCTGGATAACCCACAATCCTTAATCGCAGCGGCCCCCCTGGAAGCCCCTCTCGATAGGCAACTAATTGCCAGGCTTGATAATCAAGATCCCGCAAACTCTCAATGCTGCGTAGCACTGGCGCACCATTGCCATCGTTATGACTTTGAATTTGCGCCTGCGCAGGTGCCAGCGGCCAAAGTATTAAACAAAAAGCAATTACAACTGCAAACAAATTAGGTTTATTCATGGTTTTTTATCAGCCCCAGGAATTAATTGCCATTGGGTATGGGTGGCCCAAAGGGCCCAGATCGCCATGGCACGTAAATAATGACAAGCCCTGAAGGTGTTATTTGCAGTGAGTGCTTCTGGAGTGCGGAATTGCATGCCTCCGTTGTATACCTGATTTACTACGGCATTACAAATAGCTAAGGCGGTATTGCTACCTTCCATTAATCGATAATAAGCAGCTAAACCAAAATTAATCCCAGTCCACACTTCAAGAGGATGGGTGCCATTGGGATCGAGGGGGCTGCCGTCGCGCTTTAAACCATTTGCTACCCCTAGTTTGCCGCCTTCAAAGCTATCAAAACAGGCTTCTTTAATTGCTTTTAATGCACTGCGGGCGTTGGCATCACTCACAACAGGGGGCAATCCCAGCAACCTTGCATAAAAGTCGCCGCAGAGTTGATCTGCCATCACTACAGGGGTACCACTTTCAGCATCAATTTTGTAGTAATCACCATTCCACAGCAGTATGTCGAAATTGCTGCGGGATTGACTCAACCATTGGCCAAATAAACGTTGTTCCAACGCCGTATCAAGCCCCAACTCCAAACTTAATGTTTGTGCCATTGCGAGAGCCGCTTCTAAAGCTGCAATCCAAAGCGCGCCGCAGTAGGCGCTAACCCCTTTTAGGGCCCAATCATCAAAAGTTTGATCCGGAGCACCGCCGTTATCGGGCAGGCCATCATTATTAATATCAAAACCTTTTAGATAGGTTAGTGCCTCTACAGCAGCCGGCCAACATTGAGCAAGAAAGTTGATATTTTTGCCATCGGGCGCCAACTTATAGGTGCGCCATACTTGCAATACAAAATCGCTACCTAGATCCTTCCATAGATTGCAATCTTGATAAGCGGTGTAATTGGTTGCATCAAATGGACGTTCATTCGGTGCTCCTAAATCATGGGGAGTGGCGCCCGCTACTTTGCGATCGGCCTCCACTCGACCTTTGCCTTGGGTGAAATACCAGCCGATAGGCCTTTGGGTGCTATCTACCGCTGGAATTGCACGGGCAAAACTACGTAATACCGCCCTATCAAGGGCCGGCCAAAGTTGCAATAACGCAAAGGATCCATAAAGCCTCACATCCAAGCTTTCGTACCAGGCGTAATCGAGGCATTCCAGAACCCCAAATCTGCCTTCTGGATCATCACTACTGGCGTTGGTCCATAAAGTGCCGCCACTGGTTAGGTCGTAAAGCTCATTAAATAAAGCCATCCGCAGCGGTTCTGGCAGATCTTGGCGTTGCAACACCGGTTCTTGCCAGGCTTCTATTTGTTGCTTCCAATGGGGCCATTGCTGCAGAGCTTCAGTGGCGATAGCAGCTGCATTTGTGCCATCGCTGCCATGAAAATCGGTGTAACGCCTAAAAGCTTGGCAGCCAGAGGCAAAAGCCGTTACGGGTAAATCCCAGCTCATCACAAGGGGGATTTCAAGCTCGGCCCCCGGGGCTAGTTCAAATCTCAAGGCCATGGCACAACTAAGGGGATCGTTGCTGCCGCTGCGGCGATCGTTATTACTTTGCGGAATAGAGCCATCAGCGCTGAATCGGTTCCAAATTTCAGCGCCATCTCCATGGGGATCCCAACGGCTGCAACGCATTAACTCCACTCCCGGCGGCAGTTCTCCCACCCCTAAACACCATTGGCCTTCCCCCTCAGCGATCGGGTTGTGGCGTTCCCCTTCCAGCAGAATTCCATGCACGCCATCGCTATCAATCCAGCGGTTGCGTTGACCTTCACTACGGCCAATGGCTGGTAAATAGGAATGTTCTGGGCTGCCATCATCACGGAAATGCACCTCAGCGCTGGGATCTGTGTTGCTAAACCAGTTGAGTGTGTTGCGCCAGCTCAGTAACAACGAGAGTTTTAAAGTTTTACGGCTTGGATTCTTAAAATGCCAACGAAATACCGCTACAGGCAGGCTGGTATCGCGATAGTTTCCAGGGATTATTGGGCTAAAACTTTCGCATTCCACCTCTGTTTTAAAAACATCGCAATATTTAAACCAGCTGAATGGATAGCGAGCGCTGTAAGTGCCGGTGCTCTGTTTTGCGCTGCTGGCTGGATACCAGCTCCAGGCTGAAAGTGGTTCACCCGCTTCTGGGTTTGATGCATCAATAGTGGGCTTTACGGCAAGGCCATGGGCTG
>NZ_CEXBMR010000061.1:4807-8736 GCF_982614295.1 Synechococcus sp. | reverse complement strand
ATAAACACCCACAATTTTGAATTCCCATGCAGTGAACCCCACAAGCTCAGTGATCTCTCTTGGGCATATTTTGCAACTGGAAATGTAGCTATCGATCGCAGTGTTTTATTGCAATCGGGTTTGTTTGACCCTGCCTTTCAGCTTTATGGCTGGGAAGATCTGGAACTTGGCGAGCGGCTTCGGCGAATGGGTGTTTTGTTAGTACGCTGTCCTGCCGCGGTGGGATACCACTGGCATCCAGCCTTAAGCCTTGAACAACTTCCAGATTTAGTGCGAAAAGAGCAGGAACGAGCCCGAATGGGCCTGGTTTTTTATCGCAAACATCCCACCAGAAGAGTGCGTTTCATTATTCAATACACAGCCCTTCATCGCTTGTTATGGGATTTGTTAACTCTCGGTGGAATTTTGAATGTGAATACTTTGAAGCCCCTTCTGGCCTGGTTAATCAAGATAGGAAAACCTGGCTTGGCTATGGAACTGCTGAGATTGCCCTTGAATCGGATTGGTGTAGAGGCAATGTTTAAACAAGCCCGTCAGGCCAACTGGTAAGTTTAGTAAGTTCTTTCATTCCGCACACCCGCACGTTTCGGGTGAAGTAAGACCAAATGGTCGAGCTTCCCTGGCGGGTGGTGGCCAACCCGAAACCCACCGATGGCAGTTGTTACCCTCTCCGAGATGATGGAGGCTGGTGCCCATTTTGGCCACCAGACCCGCCGCTGGAATCCCAAGATGCAGCGCTACATCCATTGCGCCCGCAATGGTGTGCACATCATCGACCTCGTTCAGACAGCCGTCTGCATGAACAATGCGTACAAATGGACACGCAGTGCCGCTCGTTCCGGCAAACGTTTCCTCTTTGTAGGCACTAAAAAGCAAGCAGCTGAAGTTATCGCCCAAGAAGCTGCCCGTTGTGGTGCCAGCTACGTAAACCAGCGCTGGCTGGGGGGGATGCTCACCAACTGGACCACAATGAGGGCCAGGATTGATCGCCTTAAGGATTTGGAACGGATGGAAAGTTCCGGTGCCATTGCCATGCGTCCCAAAAAGGAAGCAGCGGTGCTACGCAGGGAGCTAGACAGACTTCAGAAGTATCTTGGCGGCTTGAAAAATATGCGCCGCCTGCCAGATGTTGTGGTGCTCGTTGATCAAAAACGCGAGTACAATGCGGTTCTGGAATGTCAAAAGCTAGATATCCCATTAGTTTCAATGTTGGATACCAATTGCGATCCTGATCTCTGCGATGTGCCCATTCCCTGCAACGATGATGCAATTCGTTCGGTGCAGTTGGTGATTGGCCGCCTGGCAGACGCTATTAATGAAGGCCGCCATGGTGCCCACGATCAAGGCGCCGAACAGGAGGATGAGGGCTAAATTCCCTCCTTCTTCTCCGCTCCATTCCGCTCTACAATCCGCCCTGCTCCCCAGTGCCTCCTATGGCTGAAATTTCAGCGAAACTAGTTAAAGAACTGCGCGACCAAACTGGCGCTGGGATGATGGATTGCAAAAAAGCACTCCTGGAGGTTGATGGCGATCTTCAAAAAGCTACTGAATGGCTCCGACAAAAAGGAATTTCTTCAGCTGAAAAGAAGGTGGGTCGCACAGCCGCTGAGGGTTCAGTTGGAAGCTATATCCATACCGGCGCTAGGGTTGGAGTGCTGGTAGAGATAAATTGCGAAACTGATTTTGTTGCAAGGGGCGAAAAGTTTCAAGAGCTGGTTCGTAATGTTGCAATGCAGATTGCCGCATGTCCAAACGTTGAGTTTGTTTCTACAGACAGTATTCCCCCTGAAGTGGCTGAACGCGAATCTGCCATCGAGTCAGGTCGTGATGATCTTGGTAATAAACCAGAGGCGATGAAGGTAAAAATAGTTGAAGGTAGAGTGGCAAAAAGATTAAAAGAGTTAGCGTTGCTTGAACAACCTTATATAAAGGATAGTTCCTTAACAGTATCTGAATTAGTTAAGCAAGTTGCTGGTATACTGGGTGAGAATATTCAAGTAAGGCGTTTCACTAGATACACTCTAGGAGAGGGTATTGCAGTAGAAAAATCAGATTTTGCAGCTGAAGTTGCTGCAATGGCTGTTTGATTAACGGCGAAATAGGGGCATCCTCTGAACCCCTGCTTCAACTTGCTTTAATTCAAGCTAAGGGAGAGAGGGCCGTGCTTGCCATCTACCCCTTGCTTGAAGAGTATTTGTCTATATTAAAAGTTCATTTAGAACCTTCTGTTTTTCAAGCTACTTTTCAATTAGTTACTCAGCACCAACCGGAAAATTTTAATAATCTCAAAGAAGAGGTGCGCTGGAAATTTAGAACAAGACTCCGTTGGCTTTGTGGCCGTTGTTCAAGCTTTCTCAACGTTGAGCAGCTTTTACAACTCGCGATTAAGCTACAGAACCATGATCCTGAACCGCAACTACTTGAAAATGAAGTAGTTGAATCAAACCTGCCTCCAGGTTCAATTTCCTTATCTTTGGAATTAGCTCCATTGATGGACGGATTTAATCCGAGGGATTTTAGTCAAAATAATCAAGAAGATGAAGAAAATCTTCCGGCTACTTTTAAGGCAATTCAACAGATGCTTGCTGCGGCCTCATTTAAAAGGGAATCACATCTACAGCATTCATTTCCAATGCCCCATGAGCCCCTCGCTCTGCACCGTTGGTTGATGGCATGGGATTTTGCCCTTGATCGTAGATTGAGAAACCTTAGTAATGCTGTAAATGTTGAGTTGCATCGCAGAGGTCTTATTCGTAATGTTTTGCCAATCGCCTTGTTAGATGCAGTGCAAGAGGGTAGTGCTGATGTTCTCTCGGCTCCAGCGAATTTGATAGCGATAACCTTGCCGTATCCCATAGGCAGCAGTGAAGATTTTTCGCTGCATGGGGTTTTGTTACGCAGCAGTGATATGGAATATCTCTACCCATCATTACGCTCTATTCGGGCGCGAATCAACCAAATTAATACAAAATTACTCAGAATAGCGAGAAGAGCACAGCACTGGGAACAGCAGCTGGCTACCCGAAAAGCGGAACAGCAGTGGATCAAAGACAGCCGCCAAGACGAAACTCCGATCTCTTGAAGGGAGGGCAAATATCACTTGAATTACGGCAGTGGTTTACCCGGCTACAGCAAAGCCTTGGCCTTGAAGCTGGAGCTGATTATTTAAATATTCAAGGCAAACGCAGCCAATTTAATATTTTTTTAGCCGCATCATGCTCGCAGCCCCCAAGTGGTTTAACAACAGATCAGCAACAAAAACTGCTCAATTATGCAGAGGTATTTAATAATTATAACAGCTTATCAGTAGATCAAAGAAAGCGAATTGTAATTAATCTACGACGTAGTCTTCATCAATGGCGAACAGAGCTTGAACCTACATCTCCCCCATTATTTCCAAGATTACGGCTAGAAAAAATAAATATAGATGCTTTAGAAAGTATTAGTCAACTATCTACCTTTAATCTAAATACGCCACTTGGGCAGATTGAAGGTATCAGTGCAAAACTAGCCACACAGTTTGCAAAAATAAATTTATGGCTGGTTAAAGATTTATTACATCATTACCCAAGGGATTATGTTGATTACTCCCAATTAGTACCAATTAGCAGCCTGCAGCCAGGTTCAACTGCAACAATTGTGGCAACCGTAAAGCGCTGCCATGCATTTGTAAGTCCCAAAAATCCAAATCTTTCTATTCTTGATTTGCAATTGCAAGATCCAAGTGGAAAACTGAAAATTAGTAAATTTATGGCTGGCCGACGTTTTACAAGCACCGCTTGGCTTCATCAGCAAATGCGCTCATATCCTGTTGGTGCAAGGATTGCTGCTAGTGGTCTTGTAAAGGAAAGCCGTTTTGGCATCAGCCTTCAAGATCCATTGCTGGAGATTTTAGAAACTCCTAATACAAAGTTGCAGTCGCGTCAGAT
>NZ_CEXBMR010000061.1:0-4707 GCF_982614295.1 Synechococcus sp. | reverse complement strand
TTGATGGCCCCTACTGAAGTTTTAGCGCAACAACATTATGAGAAGTTGTGTAGTTGGATGCCTCATTTAAATGTTACCGTTGATCTGCTTACTGGCTCCACCCCAGCCCCTCGTCGCAGGACGTTGTTACAGGATCTTGCTAATGGACAGTTGCAATTTTTAGTGGGCACTCACGCGCTTATTGAAGATCCAGTTAATTTTGTAAGTTTAGGCTTAGTAGTTGTAGATGAGCAGCACCGTTTTGGTGTTGCGCAACGCAATCGATTGCTGAATAAAGGGCTTCAACCCCATCTGCTCACCATGACGGCAACGCCAATTCCCCGAACCCTTGCACTAAGTGTGCATGGCGATTTAGATGTAAGCCAGATAGATGCTCTTCCTCCAGGGCGTTTACCAATTAAAACGCAAGTACTTAGTAATCAGGAGCGGTGGATTGCGGAGGAATTAATTAGAACTGAGGTGGCTGCTGGTCATCAGGCTTATGTAGTTTTACCTCTGGTTGATGAATCAGAAAAAATAGAACTTCGTTCTGCTGTTGAGGAACATCAACGATTGGCATATGAGGTGTTCCCAGATTTAAGCCTTGGCTTGCTACATGGTCGCCTTAGCAGCTCTGATAAACAAGCAGCCATCGAAGCATTTTCCCGTGGTGTCACTCAAGTTCTAATTTCCACAACAGTTGTAGAGGTTGGCGTTGATGTTCCAAATGCCACGGTAATGGTTATCGAACATGCAGAACGCTTTGGCCTTGCCCAAATGCATCAACTAAGGGGCAGAGTGGGAAGAGGAGCTTCCCCATCCCATTGCCTTCTAATTAATAACAGCAGTTCTGCGATAGCAAAGCAAAGGCTTGATGTTTTAGCGCGTAGCTCGGATGGTTTCGAAATTGCTGAGGTAGACCTTAGGTTGCGGGGTCCAGGACAGGTTTTGGGCACTCAGCAATCAGGCCTACCTGATCTTGCCCTTGCAAGTCTTAGCGACGATGGCAGTATCCTTGAAGAGGCTCGCGATGTAGCCCAAGCGATATTGGCAGCAGATCCTGAATTGATAGAACATCGCCAGTTGGCTGAGGATCTTGCCTTACAAAAACAAAAGTTAGCAAATGCTGCCCGCCTAAATTGAATTTTTTATTTAATATGCAACGACCCTGGAATTCACTAAGCATTCATGATTGTGGAGAGCCTCTAGTTAGCCTTCCAACCTGCTTAGCTCGCTGGCAGCCCCACCCGTATGCAGTTTTAGGGGCTCCATATCCTGAGGGAATTGACCCATTTCGACTACGCCAAGCAGTGCTGCTGCGGCTTCTTAAAGCTCAGTTGATTTTGCAACAAGGTCCACTCAAATGTGGGATCCTTGTATTTGATGCCTGGAGGCCAATTGCTGTGCAGCAGTACATGGTGGATTGGAGCCTCGCCCAGCCAGGGGCCACTGCTGCGGCCGTGGAAGCGTTATGGGCTCCACCCAGCACAAATCCCCTTACACCGCCTCCCCACAGCACTGGCGCAGCGGTTGATCTTTGTTTAGTGGGAAACAATGGGGTACGCCTAGCCATGGGTGGAGAAATTGATGCTTGCGGCGAAATAGCAAAACCGGAGCACTTTGCAAACGCGTTAGCGGGCTCAGAGCAAGAAATTTGGCAGTTTCATAGAAACCACCTAGCCAAGGCGATGGCAATGGTTGGTTTTAGCCAGCATCCCCATGAATGGTGGCACTTCAGCTACGGAGATCAAATGTGGGCCTGGCGCTGTGGAATTAGATCAGCGCGTTATGGAACAGCACCCTGCGATTGAAGTAGATCCCTTAGCTGCTTTTTCTCTAGTTGATTGCAATAGTCACCAAAACTTTGTTTCTTCCCGTTATCGCGCCAATGTTGCAACAAAGGTTTAATGGTGTTTTCAAGATCCATTAATGGAAGTTTTTCGAGGATCGGCTGCGCCAAGCGCGTGAGGCCTGGATTGCCCCCCAACCAGAGTTGATATTGATCAACACCACTTCCAACTAAAGCCAGCTCAGCCATATAAGGACGAGCGCAGCCATTTGGGCAACCCGTCATACGAAGCAGAATAGGTGTTGTAATTTCTTCCGCCTCAAGCAATTTTTCAAGTCTTTCAATTACTGAGGGCAGAATTCTTTCTGATTCAGTTATGGCAAGTCCGCAGGTTGGCAGCGCAGGGCAGGCGATCGCATGACGGGAAAGGAGGCTTGTTTCCGCTGGATTTGTCCAGCCGATTTCAGCAAGGGCTTCTGCTACTTCCTGACGCTGGTTACGGGCGATGTTGCAAAGCAAAATATCTTGATTAGCAGTAAGCCGTATTTCGGGAAGATAACGCTCCACAAGTTTACTTAAGCCAACTTTGCGTTCCCCATCTAACCGGCCACAAAGCAAGGGAAGACCAACAAACCAACGGCCGTCGCCCTGTTGGTGCCAACCCAAATAATCCTCTAGCACAGGCTTTGGCTCTTTTAAAGCTGTGGTAATGCCATCAGGAAAATAACGCTCAAGTTCGTTGCGGAACCAGGCGATGCCCCGATCATGAATCAGGTATTTCATGCGGCCATGGCGGCGTTGTTCGCGATCGCCGTTGTCGCGTTGCAAAGCCACCACGGCCTGCACAAGATCGAGTACATCGGTTCCTTTTACATAACCGAGACAATCAGCTGAACGGGCAAAAGTTTCCTCCTTGTTGTGAGTACGGCCCATCCCACCGCCCACGTAAACATTGCAACCTCTCAATTTCCCAGCCAAATCAGTAAACGCAACAAGGCCAAGATCCTGGGTTAACAAATCGATTGAATTGTCTCCAGGCACCGTTACACCCACCTTGAATTTGCGGGGCATGTAGGTGGAGCCGTAGAGGGGCTCTTCTGGATCACCACTGTTGAGCTTGCCCTCGAGCTGACGCTTACGCACCTTGCTGCAGGCGATTGACGGACGAATTTTGTAGCGCTTTTCTCCATCTACCCAAAGTTCTAAGTAGGCCCCTGCAGCTGCTTTTGGTGCCAATAGATCAGCAATATCGTCTGCTAATCGGCGAGCCACTGGATAGCCAAGGCCCTCATATGGGGCGGCTGGAGCCATCACGTTGCGATTGATATCGCCACAGGCAGCAAGGGTTGAACCCAGATTCCTAACTATTGATGCGAGCACAGTGCGGAGATCTTGCTTTGCAATGCCGTGGAGCTGAAAAGCCTGCCGGGTGGTAACACGCATGCTGCCATTGCCGTATTGATTGGCTAGTTGATCAAGAGCAAGGAAAAGTTGAGCGGGCACCCTGCCCCCTGGGCTGCGCAAGCGCAACATCATTCCCCAATCCTTAGCTTGCCCCTTGAGGCGGTTATCACGATTGTCTTGCTGGTAGGAACCATGAAACTTCAAGATTTGCACGGCCCCATCAGTGAAGAAGGGCAAATCGTTTTCTAGTTCGCTTGCAAGGGGCTCTCGCAGGTGCTGGCTGTTTGCCTTTAACTGCTCAAATTTGCTGGGTTCTTTAGAAGCCAAAGGAGTTGGCGCAATAGTCACAGGCTGGCTCAGGCTCCAGATCAACGTCTTAACAACGACCATAAACAATCCAGCCCGATGGATTCATAAAGTTGAAGAAGAAACCAAAAGAAGTTGCCCACATTCCTGTTGGAAATCGGAACCGAGGAACTCCCGGCCGATTTCGCTCGACTCGCCATACCTCAGTTACAGCAGTTGGTTGAGGCGGAATTACAGCTGCATCGTTTGGATTTTGGCAAGCTGCACTGCACAAGCACTCCAAGACGCCTCGCGGTTTTGGTTGAAGAACTCCAATTGCAAGGAAAGCCACAGAGCAATGAGCGAAAGGGGCCACCAGGCAGCCTGGCCTTCAGCGCTGGGAAACCAACGGAGGCAGCCCTTGGTTTTGCCCGCCGTTGTGGAGTGTCAGTTGAGAGCCTCGAAATAAGGGAAACAGCAAAGGGACCTTTTGTATTTGCAACTGTGGTGGAGGCAGGCAGTTCTTGCGTTGATGTGCTCACTAAGGCGATTCCCACCTGGATCAATGCGTTGCAGGGAAGAAGATTTATGCGTTGGGGGAACGGGGAGGAGCGCTTTTCAAGGCCCCTGCGCTGGTTGGTTGCAATGCTGGACTCTGAGTTGCTTGAAGTGAAACTTTCAAATACCGACCCAACGATTGTGAGCAGCTGCTTTAGCCGTGGCCACCGCTTAGCCCGAGAAGAAGTAAAAATTACAAGTAGCTTGTTATATAGTGATCAAGTAAGAGCCGAAGGCGTAATTGTTGATAGAGACGAAAGAGCTAAAATTATTGGCGAGAGTATAAATATAGCTGCTACAAAGCTTGAAGCAAAGCCAGACCTTCCCAAGGAATTATTTGAAGAACTAATAGATTTAGTTGAAGCCCCATTAATGATAATGGGTACTGTGCCAAATCATTATTTGGATTTACCGGCAGAGGTGCTATGCACTGTAATGCGAGTTCATCAGCGTTACGTTCCTCTTTATGCAAGGAGCACAGTTGTAGACCCCTTATCACTTAGTGCGCGCGAATATCTATTACCAAAATTTCTTTGCATCACAAATTCATTACCCGAAGCTGTTGAGCAGGTGCAGCGCGGCAATGAAAGAGTGTTAGAAGCACGATTGGCAGATGCAAAGTTTTTTCTGTTGGCAGATCAAGCAATTACATGTGAGGAACGTCGTTCCCAGCTTTCACGGGTAAGCTTTGC
>NZ_CEXBMR010000060.1:0-8861 GCF_982614295.1 Synechococcus sp. | reverse complement strand
TAGACGGATATCTCAGGCCCCAATAGTTATACCAGCGATAAGCTGTTGCCTCAAGACTCCTCCGGTACTCTACGGCAAGTTTATACTGATGCTCTCTCCTTTTTCGCTCTTGCGCAGCAATCAGTTTCTGCGCCGCATTATAGTTATTTTCAGCTTGGCGTTCTTCGATTTCACGATCATAAGCCTTATAGCTCCTGAGTTTATCAAGTTGTCCTATTTTGGATTTCAATACATTACTAATCGAGCCTGCGCCATTCATTCCTAAATATTTATTTTGGAATAGTTTTGATTTGGCAATTGTTAAGTCCAAAACACGATCACCTTCCTCAAACATAAGTGCTTCGTATAAAGACTGGCAACGTTCAAATTCTTTTTCAAAAGATGCGAGAATAATCCGCGCCTCCTCTGGAGCAATGTCAGAACCTGATTGCATATTCAATGATTTAGTTGGTATTGCACGATCAATCTCGCCTATATTCTTACTCTGCCTATCCCCAATAAAGATTAATGTACGAATAGCATTATCATCCTTAAGCTGAAAAGCACGGACATTACTTGAGGCTTGAGCATCTGCGAGCCTTGTATCAATATCAGCTAAACTTTTAAGAATATTTGATTTCAATAACGGTGAATTTTCTTCAAATTCCGGGGTAAGCCGACCAGACAATATAACATTAGACAATACAACTTTATATTGTAGGCTCTGATTGCGGCCCGTAAGTATTGTCATAGAATTCCCATCATTCAATACAAGGCATTTATCATAAGATGAGTTTATTTCTGGCACAGTACATTTACCCTCAACCAAAATAGTAGCTGCAATGGATTTACTGGTTGGCAGAAAGCAAAAATACGATAAGGAAAATAAAACAATAAACTTATATAGAGTCATTGGGTTAGGATTTAGATGCTGGAATCAAGTGCCAATTCAGAAAGAAAGAACATCTTTAGTTTTTGCCTTACGCGCTTTGTTCTTGGCATCATATTCATCAATGCAAGTGTCTTTTAAATATAAAATACAATTTAAATACTCTGACACCTCTATCATCGCTGCTCTTATTGCCTTAGATGCGGGGGGCTTAGAGCTTGATTGTTCTTCGTTGGATACTGACAATCCACCAAATCCTCCTGATGAGGATTTAGATTCTTGTGTCGACAGTGCAGTACCTTCAATTGTTCTTGTGTATGCAATTTCTCCGGTGGTTGTATCTATCACTCGAATATCAAAAGCAACATACGCTTTTTGTTCTGATTTTTTACTACTTCCACCAAAGCCCATAAAGCTCATTCCACCACCACCACCCTTTGATTCAACATTTTCTTGATAGTCAGTTACGCTTCCTAGAATATAATAGCGAGCTCCGGTCATCATTCCTTTTTTAGGTGCGGTTGCTTTACGCGTAATCCCCAATTTTGCTAACTCCTGCTCATCAAGGACCTTATTCAGGCCCCCGCGCTCAACAACAGTAAAATTACCTGTGTCCTTAAGTTCTGTTGCGAGCATATCTGTAAGACCTTTCCCTAAAGATGGCTTCCACCACCATATATTTCCTGCTTCATTTGTAATCTCCTTAACTGCAATAGTGACAGGCTTACGCGACGAAATAGATCCCGCTTGCGCAAGATATGCAGGTGAATTGCTAGGACTTGCTAATACTGGAGCCCCATGAATATTAATTCCAATCAGAATCACAGAAACAACCGAAAATTTACTGAGATTCATCTGTTTAACTCAATATTTGCAAATATATGCACATCCAGCCTCGCCTCCATAAATGATTTATAAATCGTAACAAGCTCTAAATATGTTTGATATTCAATGCTTGTTCTGAATATTGCTCATTTTTCTGAGATGTTAAGGCATCTTTGCCCGCCCATGGTACCTAGCGACAGCATCGAACCCGCCATTATAGGAGCAGCCGCAAGCATTGGGATGGTTTGTCACTGATGCCAGGCTCAGCTTTTCCACATCGGCGGCACTTCACACACGTGCTTGCTGCCAGGGAACGGCTCCGAGGGCGAGTACGGCTTTTACATTAATTTGGATTTTCAATTGAGCAGTTGAGCACATTTTTTAGTGCTTTGTTTTGCATATAAACCTAAATTACTATCAATGCCCTTAACAACTAAATACCATTATCTAGCTACCTTTTTAACAGCTACGCCTACATCTACTGCCTAAGCAACAGCTAGAAGGATTAAAATAATCAAACCAACTAATAACAAGAGCAGATGTAATCTAATAGGCACGCGAACGCCTTTGATGTATGTAAGTAGTGCCTAAACCTATAACTAAATTCAAAACCACTGTCACCCAGCCAGCAGAAAGCTGGCATCCATCATTCGGCCTAATAATCCTAAGATTGCAACTTTTCATTTTTCCAAACGGCTTCTAGTGATCTGCGGAACTGCTTATTAGTATGGGGACTTGAGCGCTCACGTTTTCTAAAAACACAGCCAATCCACCACAACTGCAAACCAGCAAAAGCAATGGCCACAACCCCAAGCTGGATATACCCCCAGTTCAGCTGATCCATTTCAGCGACTCGCTTCACTAATAAACCTAAACTAATTTTCATTTAGCCATAGGCCAATGGCGTTTTCAATTTATCAAGCTGCCATCCCACCACTGCAACATGGGTTGGGTCAGCTGATTGCAATTCTCATGAAAGGCGGAAGCCCACGCGGAGGCTTAGGGCTTTGATTCTTCAATCCTTCTGGATTGCAGGCTATTCCCAAACATATTTCCACTAACCCGTCAGGTTCAAATCGTTTCAGATATTGCTTGCCGCGGCATTTCTCGCGTAGCTGGGGCATTAGAAGCACATACCCCAGAACAATTTACTGATTCTGCTAAAAGTGTATTTCCACATAACAACTGAATCAAACATTTTACAGGGCAACGGCATTCCAATTGGCAATTAATACTATCTAGATAAACCCTAACTAAATTGATATTACCATCTCCAGCCCTAATAGTCAACGGCGCACCGGCACTACCTGCATACCAATTGGTGCAAGTGCGATTATTGCAAGCTTAATATGTTGAATACCAAAAGGAATGCCAATTATTGATATAAAACAAGCCAATGCAGATGTGAGATGACCAATCGCAAGCCACCAGCCGGCTATAAGAAACCAAATAATGTTGCCAATTAAACCCAAAGGGCCTGTGCCGAAATCCAGTTCTCCAGTGAGCTCATGGCGGCTCACAGCCTCCTTTCCAAAAGGTGAAAACGAATAATTACCAATTACAAAACAGGCTCTTGCCCAGGGAATCCCAACGATTGTGACAGCAGCAATAATCCCCGCTAGCCACCACCCCAAACCCATCACAAGGCCACCAAGCACAAACCAAACTACATTCAATAAAAAGCTAATCAAGAGAAAAAACGCCTCTTTAGAAAAGCTAGGCCGAAACAAGCCCCAGAACCCGTAACAATCCGTTACAATTTCGGGAGGATTCCAAAATTCCTCCCATGAACGACTTTTTAGCCACTATTTACTTAGTTTGCTTCGCAGCAATTGCCGGCGGAGCTTTTGCTTTAATGAACCAAAATTTGCGCCAAGCGGCAACGGTGCCAGTATCTAGCTCAAATAGGCAAGGAAGGCGGATTCATCCAGAAGCCCCGGCGCCAGGAGAAGAAGTTATGTATGTGGATCTTAGCCGCGAAAGATTAGAAGCTTTATACAAACAAGCCTCAAATAATTGATTGAGTCATTAACTAAGTTAATATTTACTTTTTAAAGCTCCTATCAATCAATTGAGTTAATAAATACACCCCTATAAACATTGGCAAATAGGCAATCCACATGTTAGGCAGATTAATCTCAGAATTGTTTATAAAAACCAGCCCTAAATAGCTAAAAATACTATATATACTAACACGCCGTATAATTGCTAAATTTTCTTTCACGGAAGCAAGTCCAAATCAGTTAATTTATTGTAGCCAATTTTTTGCATTCATCTGTAGGTCCAGTCAGAAGGACGATTTTTATTGCAATCTCCAGATGCAAGATCGCCTTTAGCGCAAAGCTTTTTGATTAATTCAATACGAGCCTCTGGCGTTTTAGCGCCTTGTTTGTTTAATAAATCAAACATAAATGGTGATATCAAGCCATCTTTAAGAAGTTGCTGGTTTGTTTGAGCGATCGTTGTAATCGGAATCAACATAATGAAAATCAGAATTAAAATCATTTTTTAAAATTAGGCCTTAGCAGCAAGCATAAATATACCAAAGCTACTAACACAGGCACTTCGATCAAAGGTCCGATAACACCAGCTAACGCCTGTTTTGAGCTAACACCCCACACGCTGATCGAAACGGCAATCGCTAACTCAAAATTATTACCTGCTGCTGTGAATGCAAGTGCGGATGTTTTTTCATAACTAAACCCTGAATTCTTACCAACAAAAAATGCAATTCCCCACATTACTACGAAATATATTAATAAAGGTAAGGCAACTTGCGCCACTTGAAAAGGATTAGAGATTATTGCTTGCCCCTGTAGAGAAAACATAATAACAATAGTAAATAACAAACCATACAAAGCCCATGGAGCAATCCGTGGTATGAATCTCTGCTCATACCATTTTATTCCTTTAAAAGCAACGCCGATTCTTCTTGTAAAAAAACCAGCCACCAATGGGATGCCAAGAAAGATAAGCACTGCTTTTGCAATTTCAGAAAATGAGAAATTTATTGATTGAGCATCAAGCCCTAAAAAATTTGGCAATATTTTCAAATAAAAATTACCCAGCAGTGCATAGGCAAGCACTTGCACAATTGAATTAATTGCTACAAGCAAAGCAGCAACTTCACGATCCCCCTTAGCTAAATCGATCCAAATCAACACCATCGCAATGCATGGTGCGATACCAATCATAATTAACCCAGTACGAAACTCCGCTTGATCTGGTAAAAATAACCAGGCCAAACAAAACATTAAAAGAGGCCCAAGCCCCCAAACCAAAAGCAGAGAAGTAGTAAGTAAAGAACGATCACGGGCCACATAACCCAATTCGCCATAACGAACTTTTGCAAGCACCGGATACATCATCATCATTAAACCAAGGGCTATTGGTAACGACATATTCCCAAGCTCAGCGCTGCCAAGCAAAACCTGCATACCGGGCACCAAACGGCCAAGCACTAAGCCAAAAGCCATCGCCAACAGAATCCAAACGGGCAATAATCGATCAAGCCAACTTAATTTTTCAAGATGCATTTGTTAGCTACAGGGAAGGGCGGATAAATTACAACTAGCGGCCAATTGATCCAGCCAATTGCTTAACCAGATCAAAGTTTGTGGTGCTAGGCGGTAGTAAGACCAACGTCCCTGCTGACGTGCCGTAATTAAACCGGCATCTTTCATTACTTTTAGATGGAACGAAAGCTTGGATTGAGCTAATCCCAACTCACTGGTGAGTTCGCATACACAACGCTCACCACTGCCTAAACACTGCACCAATTGCAAACGAATTGGTTCCGCCAGCACCCGTAGTAGTTGCAGAGCTTGCTCACTGGCAATGCCGGTAAGAACCATGTGATCCAGCAAACAATACCCATCAACCATAATTGATTTAAGCTCAAATTTCTGTTGAAAATTCAATGAAAATCGGCATCAACGGCTTTGGGCGGATCGGGCGCTTGGTATTTCGCTCCCTGTGGGACCGTCCAGATATCGAATTAGTACATGTGAACG
Organism: Synechococcus sp.; assembly: GCF_982614295.1. Lineage (NCBI taxonomy): Bacteria > Bacillati > Cyanobacteriota > Cyanophyceae > Synechococcales > Synechococcaceae > Synechococcus > Synechococcus sp. The sequence continues at coordinate 3,155 of NZ_CEXBMR010000060.1, read as the reverse complement.
ACCCCGCAGGCGATGCGGCTGGCGCGGCTCATCTACTTGAATTTGATTCCGTCCACGGCCGCTGGCCGCATCCCGTAGAAGCCCAAGGAAATAGTTTTGTTGTAGCAAATGCAATTCATAAACCGATTAACTACAGCAACGCAACAGCACCAAGTGCTGTGCCTTGGGCTGATTCAGGCGTTGAAATAGTGCTGGAATGCAGTGGCAAGTTCAAAACAGCTGAAACCCTTGAGCCTTATTTTCTAAATAGTGCCATTAAGAGGGTTGTGGTGGCTTGCCCTGTTAAAGGGCAGATAGCCGGGGCTGAAGCATTAAATATTGTTTATGGCATCAATCATCAGCTCTACAACGAGAGCATACACAGATTGGTTACCGCAGCATCCTGCACCACAAATTGCCTAGCTCCTGTTGTGAAGGTAGTGCATGAAAATTTTGGAATATTGCATGGATCAATAACCACTCTGCATGATGTTACTAATACTCAAGTTGTGGTAGATTGCTTCAAAAGTGATTTGCGTAGAGCCCGTTCTTGCCTGCAAAGCTTAATACCCACAACTACTGGTTCAGCCAAAGCTATCGGGATGATCTTTCCTGAACTACAAGGAAAACTAAACGGCCACGCAATACGGATACCTTTATTAAATGCCTCAATTACCGATGCTGTATTTGAATTAAAACGTGCTGTAACGGCTGAGGAAGTAAACGCTGCATTTGAAACTGCCGCCAATGGCGCACTCAAGGGGATTCTGGGCTATGAAACAAGGCCATTAGTATCTGTTGATTATTTAAACGATTCCCGCAGCGCCATCATTGATGGGCCCTCAACAATGGTTATTGATGGCACTCAACTAAAAGTTTATGCCTGGTACGACAATGAATGGGGCTACAGCTGCCGAATGGCAGACCTGGTTAGTTACATTGCAGCAGCGGAGAAACACTGATGCGGATGCTCACATCCCTTCAGCAATACGCAATTGTTACTGGTAATTACTGGGCATTCACCCTTACGGATGGAGCGCTGCGCATGCTGGTGGTGTTCCATTTTCATCAACTTGGCTACAGCACCCTTGAAGTTGCATTCTTATTTCTTTTCTACGAATTCTTTGGCATAGTTACAAATTTATATGGCGGTTATTTAGGTGCTCGTTTTGGTTTACGCCTCACCCTATGGACGGGCACCTTAATGCAAGTGGCTGCCTTGCTAATGCTGATGCCAGTTGATGATGCCTGGCCCAAATGGTGGAGCGTTGCCTATGTGATGGTTGCTCAAGCCATTAGCGGTATTGCTAAAGATCTTAATAAAATGAGTGCCAAAAGTGCAATCAAAACAGTTGTACCTGAAACCCCAAACGATCAAAAGAAAGGCGATAATCAATTATTTAAATGGGTGGCAATTCTCACCGGATCCAAAAATGCTTTAAAGGGTGTTGGTTTTTTTCTTGGCGGGATTCTACTTACAACGATTGGATTTAATGCTGCAGTTGGGGCAATGGCTGCTGGTTTATTTATAGCTTTCCTTGTAACTCTTATATTGCCAGGAGATATTGGAAGGATGAAAGAAAAGCCAAACTTCTCTGCATTATTTTCTAAATCACAGGGCATAAATGTGCTTTCTCTAGCACGATTCTTTCTATTTGGTGCCCGTGATGTGTGGTTTGTGGTGGCATTGCCGGTATTCCTTCAATCTGCATTGGGTTGGAAATTCTGGGAAGTGGGCGGTTTTATGGGCCTTTGGGTTATCGGCTACGGAATCGTGCAAGCTGCTGCACCCACATTGAGGCGCTCCTGGGGGCAAAGCACAGCACCAAGCGTGGCGGCAGTGGAATTTTGGAGTGCCTGTTTATCAGCTATTCCAGCTTTGATTGCAATTGCCTTGTGGCGCGAAGTGGGGCAACCTGGCATTGCGGTGGTGGTGGGATTAGCGGCATTTGGAGTGATATTTGCGATGAATTCTTCTATTCACAGTTATATGGTGCTTGCCTACACAGATGCAGATTCTGTAAGCCTAAATGTGGGCTTTTACTACATGGCTAATGCAGCTGGGCGCCTACTTGGCACTGTTTTATCTGGTGCCTTATTTCTTTTTGGTGGCATGCAGGCTTGTCTTTGGGCTTCCAGCCTGCTGGTGGCAGCTGCCTGGCTGGTAAGCACCCGCTTACCTCCAGTGAGGAAAGCCTAGATTTCAAGAATTAATCCCGTAAAACAGAAAGTTCTATGCCTTGATCTTGAGCTCTTAAACCAAGATCAAGCAAATCTTGAGCTAAAACCAAAAGTGAAATTCCCATAAGAGCCATTGCCATTCCCCGCTGATCCTCACCAGCCATCTCAACGCTGCGGGAAGCCTGTAGGTGCTGGGGCCAGCTTAATCGCATTGCAACTGCAGGGCTTTCATTAGATTCGCATATATCTAGCATTGGAGAGGCTTATGAGTAAATCCGGATTTACATCTTGAAATAAACATACCTATCAGCGCTGGTAGCTCCTGTAACAACACGGCTTTAAAAGCTGAATACATTTGCCAAAGTTTCTATTCAGCTGCCATGGGCAACTCAATTGAGCTCACCACAAGCCAACGTTTTGAAATCGAACGCTTCAGCCGTGCCATTGATGCCACATCTGATTCGGAACAGTTGCGTCATTTAGCAAAGCAGTTGCTAGTTGCCTGGCACAGTCAAAAAGCTGCTACCACCTGGGCGATTAGTGCAAACTGCTCGGCCCTAACGGGTGTTTGGCATGGGGATGAGCAGTGTGCTGATGGGCATGACTCTGGGCTGCAGCATTAATCTGGTCTTGGCAAGCACCTGTACATTCCTTTTCGCATAGGGCACAGGGTTCATTTAAGCCCTCCACATGATGGTGGTGGCTGTGCTGCACAGCACCCACATCCGCCTCAAAGCCAAGCACTTGGGCCCTGTATTTACACATTGAACAGTTCATATTTGCATCACCCCGCATAACTTCTGCTAGGCGTTCTTTAAAGGTTTCCAGCACAAGCGGATGATCATTTAAATAACCAACCCGCACAAATTGCTGCTCAGGGTGATCTAGGGCAACTCGATCCGCATGTTGATAAATCCGGCTTACCAGCACACCTGAAAACAAGAAATAGGGAAACACTAAAATGCGTTTAAAGCCCAGCTTCACCGCATGGCGCA
>NZ_CEXBMR010000059.1:0-8922 GCF_982614295.1 Synechococcus sp. | reverse complement strand
GATATCCTGAGCGAGCTCGAGCTCATGTCTATCAATTGAAAGGTCGGCACGGCCGAACGGATCGAACTTTAAGGCTCGATATCCCAGCTGTGTAACCTGGCTCGCACGCTCTACCCACTCGTCAACCGTCTTTGCGCCGAAGTACCACCCGTTCGCGTAGACCGGCACCCTGTCTCGAAGCCGTCCACCAAATAGCTGCCAAATCGGAACGCCAAGAGACCTACCTAGAATGTCCCAGCACGCAATCTCGATGCCGGCGAGCCCAGAGCCGGCGACAAAGCCACCCACCCAGAAGGGGTCACGCGTTAGTTGACGCTTGATGGCGTTGATGTTGTGCGGTTCACCTATCGCTCCCGAACCGAAAACTGAAAAGAGCCTCCGGTCAATAATTGTTTAGCGCTTTAGACCGCGAGGGAAGCGCTCGATGCTTATCAAAGGCGGCACCCAGATTCGAACTGGGGATAAAGGATTTGCAATCCTCTGCCTTACCACTTGGCCATGCCGCCGATCCGGGAGTAAAACTCCCAAGATCGGATCGTACCAGTCGCCCCTATGACAACTCGCCTGCTGCTGCTCAGCAATGGCCATGGGGAAGACTTAATCGCGATGCGGATTATTGAAGCGCTTCAGCTGCAAGCGAACGAGCATGGAATTAGTGAACTGGAGATAAGTGTTCTCGCTCTTGTGGGGGAGGGCAAAAGCTTTGCCAAACTAAACAATGTGCAGTGCCTTGGGCCTCTTCAGCGATTGCCCAGTGGTGGATTTAGCAACCAAAGCTTTTGGGCGTTGTTAAAAGATTTATGGGCTGGTCTGGGGCCTTTGAGCTTGGCCCAAATTCGCAGCATCCGGCGCTGGTGCAAGCAAGGCGATGGGGCTGTATTGGCAGTGGGCGATCTTTTGCCTTTAATCCTGGCCTGGGGCAGCGGCAGGTCTTATGGCTTTATCGGCACCCCAAAAAGCGACTACACCTGGAGCAGCGGCCCCGGCCGCAATCCCCTAGCCGATGCCTATCACCGGCTTAAGGGCAGTGAATGGGATCCCTGGGAGTGGGCCTTGATGGCAAGGCCGAACTGCCGTTTGGTGGTGTGCCGTGATCCGCTCACCGCACGGGGCTTAAGGCGCCATGGGGTGGCAGCCCTTGCCCCTGGCAATCCAATGCTGGATGGGTTTGAGATACAACCAGTTCCGCTGGCCCTCAGCGAAATGCAGCGGGTTTTGCTGCTTCCTGGTTCCCGTTGCCCAGAGGCATTAGAAAATTTAAAAAGACTATTAATTTCCTTAGCCCAGCCTGTGGCGCCAACATCACGGGTTTTACTACTGGCCTGTGGAGCAAGCCCCGCAGCTGCTGAATTGGAACCCCTCTTCGCCGCATTGGGTTATCACAGCACTGTTATTCCCCTTGGCAGCAAAGCCCAAGGGGCCTGGCAGGGGCCCGCCGGTTTGCTGCTTTTAGGCACTCGCTTATTTCCCACTTGGGCACCTTGGGCCCAAGTGGGGGTGGCCTGCGCCGGTACCGCAACAGAGCAACTGGTGGGTATTGGTTGTGCTGTGCTGTCTCTGGCAGGGCCAGGGCCCCAATTCACCCTCGGTTTTGCCAAACGTCAGAGCCGTTTATTGGGAGGTGCAGTGCGGGTTTGCCGCAAAGGCCCAGAACTGCAAAGAGCGCTGGAATTACTACTGAAATCTCCAGATCTGCAACTAGAACTTGGCCGGATTGGGCGGCAGCGGATGGGCCCCCCCGGTGGTAGTGCAGCAATAGCCCGCTTGATCAAGGAGCAGCTGCTCACTAACTGCGATGTTCAAATATCGAACCGAAATGCAAACGATCCAGCTCTGAAAAAACCGGAATGCACTTAAAACACTGCAAAGCAAGATCAAGCCGCTCCTCCCGCTCGAGCATGCGATGCAGTTGCTGCCGTGCTGGCAACAGATAACGCACATCGTTGGCGGCATAGGCCAATTGTTGATCAGTTAACTCATCAACCCTGCCCCAGTCACTACTTTGGGCCTGTTTATCCAGCTCAACCCCCACCAGCTCCTGCACCACATCTTTGAGGCCATGGCGGGGGCTGTAGGTGCGCCCAAGGCGACTTGCCACCTTGGTGCAAAAGATTGGATTCACCTTGATCGCCAAACCAGAGGCCAATGCCGCCACATCAAAACGGGCGAAATGAAATACCTTTTCAATCGCAACTGCTTCCATTAACTGCTGCAGTTTTGGTGCATTTGTTTGCCCCCGGCTTATCCGGATGCAGCTCACGCGATCCTGATCGTCGCAAATTTGCACAAGGCACAAACGGTCGCGGCCATGCACCAACCCCATTGCTTCTGTATCTACCGCCAATGCAGTGCAGCCGCGATATTTTTCAAACCACTCGTTACTTAAATCGGAATTAAAAACAGCGAATTCCTTTGCTGGTGGCAGTGCTTCTGGAGCCATAGCAGGGGAGAACAGGCGGATACAACTTAGTAGGGGGGAATCGATCACAATCAATAACCTGCCCCTCAAGGCCGCTGCGTTAGCCCGTTAATTAATTCGATGGACCAGGTTCTTTCCTCCACCTTGCTGCTCACCCTATTGATGGGGATCGGGCTGGTGTTCTTTTTAAGGGCCGCCAGTAAAGACCGCACAACAATTGTGGAAGTGAACAGTTCTCGGCCTCCTCTAGAGGTGCTGGAGGGCCTAGATCAATGGCTGCAGCAGCGGGGCTGGCAAGCTATCGCCGGAGATCCAGAACAACAGCTATTGCGCTTTGAAGGCCAGGTGGAGGCCAGTATTCCGTTGGCTGTATTACTCAGCTTTTTAGGTGCTTCAGGCGCTACTGCTCTTGGGCTGGTTGTGCGTCAATTACTGCCCTCCTATGGCTACTGGCCACTACTGCTTGCCCTGGTGGGTCCGTTAGCGGGGCGCATTTACCTAACCAAGGCACGCCGCCAAGAAACATTGGAGCTAAAGCTCTTGCCGCCCCAGGGCTTCATACCCACAACTTTGAGATTGCGGGCCCATCGGGATGAATTAATTGCCCTTGAGCGCAGCTTGGGACGATCATTAAATCTGCATAGCGATGGAAAGCTGCTTAGCTCACCGCTCTGATCTCGCCCTAATGCGGAAACTTATTTTTTTGCTGACCATATTTTTGTTCACAGCAACTCCAACACCAGCTGGAGCAGCTGATGCCATAAAAGGTTTGCTTGAACTACCAGAGAACCTGCAGGAGGGCCCCCCAACCCTTCAGCTAAAACACTTCTCCCTACCGGTTCCAACTGGCCGCACAAAAAAAAATTGGCGCGGCACCAGAAACCACCCACGGGAATTGGCAATCCTTGTTTTGGCAGGCCACGCTGATTCCCAACGCCTAGGAGGATCTGGCACCCGTGGAGAAGCGGCGGGAATAAAGGGCGCAATAGCGATGGATCCAACCATCACAGACGAGCTCTACTGGAATCTGCTAACGGCCCAACGGATAGTAAAAATTGGTAGCGAACGAGGCTTGAATATTCGTTATTACGACCCCGGCCTACGCACGATTCGCAATACAAAAAATCCTCGCTCAAATTGGAGTGTTGGCTCTGCCCACGCAGAGTTAGGGGGATATGTGCTCGAGATTCACTACGACGCTTACAGCCCCCATGGCATCGGTGCAGGAATAATTCCAGCTGTGCGCTATGAATTCTCTCGCATAGATGAGGCTTTAGCTGAGGTATTTGGTGGCTACCCATACAACTATCGCGGCATACTTGGCGCGCCGCGACGGGGCATCTCGATGCTTGAAATCGATCGTTTGGAAGGGGTTTTGGAACGCAATCTGCGCGATCCCCTTAGTAGAGATGCCACTTTAAACGCCATCGCAGAACGGGTGGTTCAAGCGCTGCAGAAGGGATTAGCCGATGGCGCCAGTGGGGGCGCAACATTCCAGCAATGAGTTATCCCCTAACCAATCTTGGGGTTTGGTGAATATATCTGTAAGCAACGCTTCCCTACTGCCAGGCTCCACTTGATAGCCATATTCCCATCGCACTAAAGGCGGTAAAGACATCAAGATTGATTCAGTGCGGCCATTTGTTTGTAAACCGAAAATTGTGCCGCGATCAAATACCAAATTGAACTCCACATAACGGCCGCGCCTATAAAGCTGAAACTGCCGCTCCCTTTCCCCATAGGCAAGCCCATTTCGCTGTTCCACAATTGGGATGTAGCTACCCAAAAATGCATTTCCGCAAGCGGAAGCCAATTTGAATAAATCTTCCCAGCTGCGATCTGGAATATTTCCAGCCGCACATTTAGCTGCCGCCCCATCCGGATTTGAGCCGCGATAAATCTCCCCGCCCGGCTCTTGATAGTCGTAAAAAATTCCGCCAATACCCCTGGTTTCGGCTCGATGTTTGAGATAAAAATATTCATCACACCAGGGTTTAAAAATCGGAAAATAAGCTTTATTTACACTGTCGCAGGCAGTTTTTAGGCTGCGATGGAAATGCTTTGCGTCTTCAAGAAATGGATAGTAAGGAGTGAGATCAGCGCCGCCGCCAAACCACCACACAGGTCCAGCTTCGAAGTAGCGGTAGTTGAGATGCACTGTTGGCACATAGGGGTTCCGCGGATGCAACACCATTGATGTACCTGTGGCAAACCACGGTTCCCCCTCAGCCTCAGGCCGTTGGCTGAGGATTGATGGGGGCAAATTATTGCCTTCCACTTCCGAAAAATTAACGCCGCCCTGTTCAAAAATCCGCCCCTCCTTCATTACCCGTGAACGTCCGCCGCCCCCTTCAGGGCGAAGCCAACTTTCCTCAGCAAAAGAACCCCCACCATCCAGCTGCTCCAAGCCAGCACAAATACTTTCTTGCAAGCCCATAAGTAGGGCCTTCATGCGTTCGCGTGAATCAATGGGAGGAGCAGGATTTATCAAATCAAAGCAGCGCACAACAACGCCAATACCTTTTCATGGATGCCCCAACCAGAGCAAGGGCTCTTAACAGGGCTCCCTAGGATCCAAATCAAGAGGCGGGGCAGCTATGGCGACCAGAGAAGAAGCTCTCAAGGCCTTGGCAGGCATAAAAGATGCTGGCAGCGGTAAATCCTTGCTGGAATTGGGCTGGATCAGCCAGTTGCGGCTTCAGCAGGAGCGAGCGGTATTTCAACTCTCTCTGCCTGGTTTTGCCCAAACCCAACGGGATCGCATCGCAACTGAGGCCCGCGAGAAACTTGAGCAGCTGGAAGGCATCAGTGAGGTGCAAATTGAACTTGCTACGGCCCCCGAAACCCCAGCCATTGGTGCTGCAGGTCATGGTCAGTTGCAACCAAAGCAAGCAATTCCTGGTGTAGCCCAAGTGATTGCTGTTAGCAGCGGAAAGGGGGGGGTTGGCAAAAGTACGGTTGCAGTGAATCTGGCCTGCGCGTTAGCGAGGCAGGGGCTGCGGGTGGGTTTGCTTGATGCCGATATCTATGGCCCAAATGCTCCCACCATGCTTGGCGTAAGAGATCAAACCCCTGGGGTGGAAGGAGAAGGCGAAAATCAAAGGCTTACCCCCATCGCCAGTTGTGGATTGGTGATGGTTTCTATGGGGTTATTAATAAAGGCCGACCAAGCGGTGGTTTGGAGAGGGCCAATGCTCAACGGCATCATCCGCCAATTTTTGTATCAGGTGGATTGGGGCATTTTGGATTTTTTAGTGGTGGATCTCCCTCCGGGCACTGGCGATGCTCAACTCAGCCTGGCCCAAGCCGTACCGATAGCTGGTGTGGTGGTAGTTACAACGCCTCAACAGGTAGCGCTGCAAGACGCCCGCCGCGGCTTAGAGATGTTTCGCCAAATGGGAATAACAATTTTAGGAATCGTTGAAAATATGAGTTGGTTTATCCCGCCCGACCAACCGGAACGCAAGTATCCAATCTTTGGCAGCGGTGGAGGCAGCAACCTAGCCGCCGCCGCCCAAGTGCCTTTACTTGCACAAATCCCTTTGGAATTACCGGTTCAACAAGGCGGTGATCAAGGGCGCCCCATCACTATTGCCAACCCGGAAAGTGCTGCCGCCATTGCCTTTATAGATTTAGCAACACAAGTGACGCAACTTTGCGGGCCTAAGCAGCCATGAAGCTGGGGGCGAAAGCAAGCCGTAGATGGCCTTGGCGAAATATTGACCCATTGCTTTGGGGTATACCCATTGCGATGACTATTTTGGCCGGTTTGTTGATCGCCAGCACTCAAAGGGAAGCGCCCCTTGCCGATTGGAAAAACCATTGGATTACCGGAGCCGTTGGCCTAGCAACAGCGGCCCTGCTTGCAAAAATCGATCTCGACAAATTAAAACCGCTGCTGATTCCTATTTATCTACTCACCCTAACCAGCCTGTTTAGTGTGAAATTTATGGGCACCAGCGCCCTTGGGGCCCAACGCTGGATATCGATCGCTGGGTTGAATGTGCAGCCTTCTGAATTTGCAAAGTTGGCGGCAATTTTGTTATTGGCTGGAATTCTTGCTAATCATCCCGTCGAAAGACCGGTTGATTTAATACGCCCCCTTGCGGTGATTTCATTGCCTTGGGCGCTGGTATTTCTGCAACCCGATCTAGGCACCTCCTTGGTTTATGGCGCAATCGTTTTAGCAATGCTTTTTTGGGCTGGGCTGCCCTTGCCATGGCTGCTGTTGCTGCTGTCGCCACTGGCTACTGCAATTATTACGGGCGCTTTACCAATAGCGCTTCTGCCTTGGTTTGGCCTCTTGGCATTCATGAGCTGGCGCAGCCTGCCTTGGAAACGTATTGGCTCTGCAATTGCTTTAACGCTGAATTCAATATTTGCCCTTCTTACCCCATTTCTCTGGACCCACGGATTAAAAGATTATCAAAAAGATCGCTTAATTCTTTTTTTAGATCCCTCTAAAGATCCCCTCGGTGGTGGTTATCACTTAATCCAAAGCCAAATCGGTATTGGTTCTGGCCAATTATTTGGCACCGGATTAATGCAGGGTAACCTCACAAAATTACAATTTATTCCCGAACAACATACCGATTTCATCTTCAGTGCTCTGGGGGAGGAACTGGGTTTTATTGGCGCACTTTTGTTGTTGTTGGCCTATGGCCTACTTAGCTGGAAATTACTGCAGGTGGCCGGCATCGCCGGAAACGATTTCGAATCTTTGGTGGTAATTGGCATACTCTCAATGGTGATGTTTCAAGTGGTGATTAATATTTCAATGACAATCGGCCTCGGCCCGGTGACCGGAATCCCTCTGCCTTGGATGAGTTATGGCCGTTTTGCCATGTTTGTGAATTTTATAAGTGTTGGTTTAGTGGCATCGGTGCAGCGGCGAGCAAAAAAAAGTGGCCTCAAATTGCGGTGAACCAAATCCCTTTGTTGGTTGAGCTGCGCCAAGAATTAGCAGCAGCAGTTCCAATTGGCGGCGCCGATGAAGTGGGGGTTCGGCGGCAATGGTGGGCCGCTTTAGCGGTATTGCAAGAAATGTTGGTGGAGCTACCAAGCCCCCATGGGCTTTGGTTAGCAGCACCCCTGCCTGCTTTATACGAACCATCATTGTTGCAACGCTTTCATGGCTGGGTATGGACACCAGCAAATCCAATTAACCAACGCCCTGAACTGCCAGGAAGCAGCCCCCAGCAACAAAAGTTGGGGCCAAAAATCTGGCAACTGTTGTTAAACGAATCAGACGGCACAGATCCATTGCTGGTGCTGATCACAGCCAAATTGCAGGTGGCCCTAGCGCTAAATGGGGAACCGCAACGGCGTCAGTTGCTGGTGAGCTTTGATCAGCAACTTTTAGCTCGCCTATTGCAGGGTTTAGGAGCTCGCCTTTCAGCCGACAATCCAATCGCGGCTGTTGATCTGCAGCAAAAGCTAGAAAAGCTGGGGCCTTTGCATAGTTCGTTAAAGGCTGCCGAACTGTTTTGGCCACGGGTGGCAGAACGTTTAGCGGCAGCAGCCCCGAGCCTCACTCTGATGAGTGCCCCAAAGGAATCGCACAACGCTTCAGGCGCAAATGATCAACTCGGTTTACTAGAGGCGCTTGCCCATGAAGTGCGGACGCCCCTTGCCACAATTCGCACCCTGATTCGCTCATTACTGCGGCGCCAAGATTTGCCCAGCGTTGCGCAAACCCGTTTGCGCCAGATCGATTCGGAATGCAGTGAGCAAATCGATCGATTCGGCTTGATCTTTTATGCCGCGGAAGCGCAGCGGCAGCCCAAGGGGGAAAGGCTGCTGGCTCGCACCAACCTTGCTGCACTCCTGCTAGAGCTCCAACCAAGTTGGGAAAATCAGTTGCAGCGCCGCGAACTTCAGCTGGATTTGAAAATTGGCAAGGATCTGCCTGCAGTAATGAGTGATCCGGCCCTGCTCGAAAAAATGCTTGCGGGGCTAATGGATCGTTTCAGCCGCACCTTGCGGCGCGGCGCGAAGGTAAAGGTGGAACTTCAGGCGGCAGGCGACAACTTGAAATTACGTTTTAGCGGCAATCTAAATAACAATCTAGATAGCGAAAATACGCTGGAACCAAGCCATGAGGCCATGGTAGGGCCAGTGCTCACCTGGGATCCTGGCACTGGCAGCCTTCAATTAAGCCCCCAAGCCACCCAACAACTGTTTGCCAGCCTTGGCGGCAGATTTACCGAAAGGCGGGGCAGCAATCTCACCCTTTATCTACCGGTGGCAAAACTTGCCATTGTTGAAGGCTGTGAAGAGAGCAACGCCAACGCGTTTTGAACCGCCTTTGAGTGCTAGCTTCCAGCTAAATCAATCCCTGGCTTCAATGTCCTCGGTAGAAACTCTCACCGGCCAGCTTCCTGGTTTCATCGGCAGCACCGGTGGCTTGTTAAATGCTGCTGAAACCGAAGAAAAATACGCCATCACTTGGAGCAGTAATTCGTCCCAGGCCTTTGAACTGCCAACAGGTGGTGCAGCGATGA
>NZ_CEXBMR010000058.1:0-9659 GCF_982614295.1 Synechococcus sp. | reverse complement strand
AGGTGGAGAAATTGGTGGAGGTAAACAGCCCACAACTAAAAGCAATAGCTTCTCAGGTGGAGCAAGCAAAATCAAATTTAAGGGCGCAAATATCCGCTTGGTATCCAACTTTGAATTTGAGTACTAATGGATTCCCTTCTCGTGATTTTGGTAGCAGAACCCAAAGTTATGGCAGTGGTCTTGTTACTCAAAATAATCAAAATACTTTTACGGAATCGCAAATTTATGGAGCGGGAGCATCTTTGCGGCTCAACTGGGATTTAATAAATCCCCAAAGGGTGCCTCAAATTGCAGCAGCCCGTGATCAATTTGAGAAGGCAAAGAATCAATATTTAATCACATTAAGAGAGCTGAGGCTTCAAGCAGCTAGCGTATATTTTCAGCTTCAGTATTCTGATGATCAAGTGCGTATTGGTAAATCCGCAACTCAATCTTCTTCTATAAGCCTGCGTGATGCCAGAGCTCGCCTCCAAGCTGGAGTAGCAACCAAACTCGATGTTATGGAGGCGGAAACCCAGCTGGCCCGCGATCAACAAAAACTCACAGAGGGCATGTTGCAACAAGCAATTGCCCGCCGGGATCTAGCACGTCTGCTAGATCTGCCTCAAAATGTAACTCCAACTGCTGCGGATTCTTCCACATTGCTAGGCGTGTGGCAGCCCTCATTGCAAGAAAGTATTGTAGCTGCTTATGCATTTCGAGAAGAACTTGGCAATTTAATTCTTGATGTATCGATTGCAAATTCTAATGCCAATAGTGCCCTTGGCAATATCCAGCCTTCTCTGAGTATATTTAGCAATTCCGGATGGGATAAAACATTCGATGATGGCAATGGTTCGGGGACTAATACGGGTTACGTTGTTGAAGTATTAAATCAAGAAATTGGTTTGAACATAAAATGGAATCTGTTTGACGGCGGCCGCGCTGCAGCTCAAGCCCGCCAACAACGCCAACTGGCAACTGAAAATACCTATAAATTTTCCAGCCAGCGTGATCAGATTCGCTACGAAGTAGAGCAGGCTTATTACAACCTTCAAGCTCAAATACGCAATTTAATTACCACATCAAGGCAGGTGCTATCGACCCGAGAATCACTGCGCTTGGCCCGTTTGCGTTTTCAAGCCGGGGTAGGTACCCAACGCAATGTTGTTGATAGCCAGCGGGATACAACAAATGCTGAGGTGGATTACTCCAGAGCTGTTACCACATACAACACAAACGTTGCACAATTAAGGCGCCGCACTGGCCTTGATCAGGTGTTGCGTTGCACCCCAACTAAATTACCTGCTTTACCACCTAATAAAGATCCAATTACAGATGTTCCCGTTATTCCGGTGCCCACCAATTCGCCTTGCTTAGTTCAAGCTGTTTCTCGATAGTTTTCTTTTGGTTTCTTCTCGCTTGTTGTTTTTAGCATTAAGGCTTGGTTTGTTTCAAGCCTGCCTTGGGGCGCTTGCGGTGCTCACCTTGGGTATCTTTAATCGTTTATTAATTGATGATTTTCAAGTGCCAGCAGTGCTCACTGCTTTGGCTTTGGGCTGCCAGCAATTGGTTGCTTTTACGCGGGTGTGGTTTGGCAAGCGCTCAGATCAATGCCGCCTCGGTGGTTTACGGCGCACCCCCTTCATTCTTGGCGGAGCAGCAGCTTTTTGCCTTTTGTTTTGGCTTGCCGGCAGCACAGTGCTGTGGGTGGCATCCGCTGCTCAGGCCGGCGATAGCGCTGCGGTGGTAACGCGCTCGCTTTTGCTGGCCTTGGTTTTTCTGCTCTATGGCACCGCAATATCTGCCAGTTCCACACCATTTGCTGCACTCCTAGTTGATATCACCAATGAACGGGAGCGTCCGGCTTTGGTTTCAGTTGTGTGGTCGATGCTCACCGTTGGCATCGTGGTTGGTGCAATTGTGGCGAGTCGTTTTCTTGGTAGTGCATGCGCTAGCTCGGATTTAAGCCTTGTTGTGGCGGCAGTTCGCCAGCTCACCGTGGCAGCACCTCTAGTGATTTTTGGCTTAATTCTGCTTGCAGTTGTAGGGGTAGAGCGGCCGCTTGCTGCAACTGTTACGGCGAGCAAAACGCAGGAATTGGGTTTTGGCCAATCAATCAAGTTGCTGCGGGCTGATCCCCAGGTGAGCTATTTCTTTTGCGTTCTTTGTTTATTTACTTTCAGTTTATTTCTGCAGGAAGCAGTGCTTGAACCCTATGGCGGCGCTGTTTTCAACATGACGTTGTGCGAAACAACAAGGCTCAATGCCCTCTGGGGTATGGGCACATTGGTTGGTATTGCAAGCACTGGATTTTTGTTGGTGCCAAGGCTTGGTCCGCAGCGAACGGCCCTAGCGGGGGGAGTGATATCGGCGATTTTTCTTGTGGCAATAGCTGTATCAGGCGCTTTGGGTTCAGTGCTGGTTTTTAAATTTGCCCTTGTTTTATTTGGCTATGGAGCAGGTGTTGGCACAAACGCCTGCCTTACCTTGATGCTGGGGCTCACCTCGCCTCAACTGGCGGGCACATTTATTGGTTTATGGGGCTTAGGGCAGGCTTATTCCCGTGGTTTTGCCACAGTTGCAGGGGGAGGCTTACTCAGTTTATTTGGTGGCTTTTTTGGTAGCCAAAACAGTTACGGGGCTTATGCCAGTGTGTTCTTGTTACAGGCCGTTGGTTTGTTGCTGGCAGGAATTCTGCTATTGCGGGTGGATACAGCTTTATTCCAGCAAAGGGTGCAACGGGCCCTTGGCGATTTATTAGCCCTTGATCTTGATGCCTGAGCTGCAACTTTTGCTTGATTCCACCTTTCCTGCTGATCCCCAGTGGCAAGCCCTCCACGAACTGGTTGATCTGGTGGCGGAGCGCCAGCGGCTGGATTTTGGCCAGATCAGCAGCACCCAAAAACCAGATGGCAGCCTTGTTACAGCCTGTGATCAATGGAGCGACGCCACCTTGGAGGCAGGGCTCGCGAAGATCTTCCCGGGTGATGGATTGCTGAGCGAAGAAGGCAGCACGGTTGTGCCCCATGAGCTGAATTATTGGGTGGTGGATCCCCTCGATGGCACCACGAATTTCTCGGTGGGTTTGCCGATGTGGGCGATTTCAATGGCGCGTTTTTCAGCTGGCGTGCCAGTAGCTGCGATTTTAGATGTGCCCCCTTTGCGGCAGCGATTTGTTGCAGTTAAAGGCAAGGGGGTATGGCGTGATGGTGTGCCCCTTAGCAGCCCTGGTGGCCCTCGCCATGGCTGCAGTTGCGCGAGCCTTTGCACCCGTTCGCTCAAGGTTTTAAGCAGTTTGAACAGGCCCTTTCCAGCCAAAACCCGCATGCTGGGGGTGGCAAGCCTCAACCTTTTGGGGGTGGGTTTAGGCACCATGGTTGCGGCATTAGAGGCCACGCCAAAAGTGTGGGATATCGCAGCGGCTTGGTTGATGTTGCAGGAATTGCAATGCCCCTTGCAATCTTTGGCGGGCCCCGCTTTCCCTTTAATCGCTGGAGCAGCGGAAGCGGAAACCAGTTATCCCATCCTCACCGCTTGCAACCAAGAGCAACTAGAGCGATTTATGCCCTGGGCTTTGGCCTTGAACTAACGCGCGAGAGTTATTTAATCTAATGATATTTAATTTAAGGATTTTCAATTCCTAATTCCAGCCATACCGCTTGCAGCAAGCTTGTGAGCCCATTGCCAGTGGCAGCAGAAATCAGTAATACCTTTTGATTGAGTTCAGTTTCAAGAATTTTTTTGGTTTCTAATTGCTCCTCTGGATTTAATAATTCGCATTTACTTAGCACCGTTATGCGGGGCCGCTCCGGCAGGCCATGGCCATAGGCATGCAATTCATTTAATAGTGTGATCGCATCAGCTAATGGTTCGCTTGCACCGCAATCCACCAGGTGAATTAATAGCTTTGTGCGTTCAATATGACGCAAAAAATCCATACCTAATCCAGCCCCTTGCGCTGCTCCAGCGATCAGGCCGGGGATGTCTGCAAATACGGTGCCATCTCCACTGGGGCGCCTTACCACTCCAAGGTTTGGCACCAGGGTGGTGAAAGGATAATCAGCGATTTTAGGGCGGGCACTAGATAACACCGAAATCAATGTACTTTTGCCTGCATTAGGCATTCCCACTAGCCCCACTTCAGCTAGCAGTTTCAGTTCTAATTGCAGCTCTCTTTCTTCTCCATCTTTTCCTTCTGTGAACTTTTCTGGTGCTCTATTGCGATTACTTAGGTAATGGGCATTACCAAGGCCGCCCTTGCCGCCTTTGGCGATTATTAGTGTTTCCCCTTCCTCAGTTAGATCGCCAAGCAGCATGCCGCTGGGCAGTTCTCGCACCTCAGTGCCACGTGGCACTTTGATTATCAGATCGTTTGCACTGGCGCCAGTTGATTTGTTTGGTCCGCCCCTGCGGCCATCTGTTGCTTCAAACAAGCGTTTGTATTTAAAATCAAGCAATGTTTGCAGGTTGCTATCTGCAACCATCACCACATCAGCGCCCCAGCCACCGTCTCCCCCCGATGGTCCGCCGGCGGGTACATATTTTTCACGGCGGAAAGCGGCAATGCCGTCGCCGCCACGGCCGGCCTTCACGGCAATCATGGCCTGGTCGATGAACTGCAAAATGCCGTAGCCAATCCACCATTAAAGTTGAACAACTCGCCCTGCCCATTTGGCTGAGGTTGAATTTCGAGATTTACGTAAGCAATACCCTCCCCGCCGCGGAGGAGAGGCGGTTGAAGTGTTGCGTGGAATTGATCTAAAAATCCGTGATGGTGAATTCTTAGTGCTGGTTGGCCCCTCCGGCTGCGGTAAAAGCACTCTGTTGAGGCTTTTGGCTGGATTAGAAAATCCCAGCAGTGGTGATGTTTTTGTTGGTGGTCGCAACGTAACTTCCACGCCCCCATCGCGCCGGGATGTGGCGATGGTTTTTCAAAGTTATGCCCTTTATCCCCACTTAACAGTTGCTGAAAATATCGCCTTTGGGCTAAGGCGCAGTGGTTTTCGCAGCTTTGGGCAGCAAGTGCGCGATTGGTTTGCTCGCACCACCACGTTGATTCACTCCCCCCGTGAACAGCTGATAAAACAGCGGCTGCAGCGAGTGGCAGAGATGCTTGATCTTGGCCCCCTTTTAGATCGCTTGCCCAAGGAGTTGTCTGGGGGCCAAAAGCAAAGGGTGGCTTTGGGAAGAGCGATTGCTCGCGAACCGGCGGTGTTTTTAATGGACGAGCCACTCAGTAATTTGGATGCCAAATTGCGGGGTGATACCCGCCGGCAAATTGTTGATTTGCAGCATTCACTTGGTGTTACCACAGTTTATGTAACCCACGATCAGGTGGAAGCGATGACCATGGGCCATCGCATTGCCGTACTTAATGGCGGTTGTTTGCAACAGCTCGGCACACCTATGGAGTTGTATCAACAGCCAGCAAATTTATTTGTTGCTCAATTCATCGGTTCGCCTCCGATGAACCTGCTGGCGGTTGAGGTAGTTTCAGCCGAACAGGTGCTCTTAGGAGGGCGCCGCTTGTTGCTTGAACCTAAGGAATCGCACTTATTGAATGCATTCCAAGGCCAAATGCTCACCGCCGGTTTGCGGCCTGAAAAGTTGCGCTTAGCCCCTGCCACCAATCGCAATCTTCCTGCGGTAATCGAGCAGATTGAAGCTCTTGGTAATGAAGTGTTAGTTGCGGCTGTTCTGCAGGAAAGTGGTGAGAAAGTTCAGTTCCGAGCTGCGCCAGCTGCCTCTTTGCAACTTGGCCAAGCAATTCATTTGGAAGTTGATCCAAGTGGCTGGAGTCTTTTTGATAAGGATGGGCTAGCCCTAGGCGTGCCCAATCAAGCTGATAACACTCCGCAATTACCCAGGTTCGAGCTGGAGGGTTGAATGATCGATCCCCAGTTGGGCAAGGGCACCTTTGGCGTTGTGCAGTAATTCCATATCGTTTACCGCTTGAGGATTTCGCAAAATATGGGCGGTGAGGGCCGTTTGAGAGGTGCTCGTGCCCCACACGTGAATGTGATGAACTCCCGCCACCCCAGGCAGCGCGGCCAAGGTGCTTTCAACTTTTTCCATATCTATACCTGGGGGAACCCCATCAAGGGCTACCACCACCGACTGTCTCAGCAACTTCCAGCCGGTCCAAGCAACAGCTAATCCCACGATGATGCCCGTAAAGGGATCCAACCATTGAATACCGGTGAATTGAACTAAAAGAGCGCTTAGAAACACCGCCCCGCTAATAGCTGCATCAGTGAGCAGGTGCACCACCGCCGCTTTTTTATTCAGGTCGTGGTTGTGATTGTGGCCAAATAAACGGGCTGATCCCAAATTCACAAGTATTCCAATAAAAGCAGCTATCGCAACAGGGCCAGCAGTAACTTCAACCGGTTTTGCAAAACGCTGTAGCCCCTCAACGATTATCACCGCTGAGGCCATCAAAATAAAGCTGGAATTAATCATCGCGGCCAGCTGGGTGCTGCGGCCAAAGCCATAGGTGAATTGTTTGTTGGCGGGCTTTGCGCTTAGGTGTTCGGCTCCCCAGCCAAGTAGTAAGCCGGCCACATCGCCAAGGTTGTGCAAGGCATCGCCAATTAAGGCAAGGGAGCCAAAGCCGATGCCGATAGCCAGTTGCAAACCTGAAAGAGCGCTATTGAGCAGCACACTCCAGCGAAATGCCTCTGGGTTGCCGTCGCGATGTTCGTGCTGAATCTCCTTTGGTAGCCGCTGGCGGCTTACTGCAGGATGTTGTTGGTGGCTCTGCTTGTGGTCTGCCATTGATAAATTGCGTTAACGCAGCCAAACAACGCTGCATCCAGGGCCCCCCTCATCTTGGGTGGCATCGCAAACTTTGTCCACGTAGGCCAAGCCTTCAAGCCAACTGCGCAGGCCCCTTTTCAAGCGGCCACTACCAACCCCATGCACCACCCAAAGGGTGCCGCGGCAACGGCGCAGATGTTCTTCTACCAATGCTTCCGCTTCGTGAACCCGCATGCCGCGCACGTCGACGCTGTTACGGCTGGTGCGAATGCTGCTGCTTGCTGCACTTTTTACATCAACAGGAATAAAAGCCAAGGCCTTTTGAGGTGGGGCTGGCGGAACCGCTTTTTCCCCTTGCAAACCTTCAATGCCTTCAAGGGGCACTGTGAGCCTGAGCACCCCACAGCGCAGTTGTAATTCCTTGCCCCCATCGGCGATAGCTAGCACTTCGGCAGCTTTGCCAAGGCTTAGCAGCCGCACTCGATCCCCCACAGAAGGCATCCAACCTTTGGGTTGTTGGTTTGCAACAACGCTTCGATGGGTAGCTTCCAGTAATTTCAGCCGCTGGCCGGCCGTGCGGGCATCTTCCCCGCCGGCATCGCCTTGTCGCAACCGCCGGATTAACTGCCGCACCTCCTTTTGACCTTCGCGGATTGAACCCACCAATTGGTTGCGTGCTTGCCCCTGCTGTTCAAGCTTGATTTGCTGTTGCTGCAGCCAGCGTTGCTGCAATTCTTCGTGCAGTAGTTCCGCCCGCATCAGTAGCGCTGCTGCTTCTTCTGCTGCTTCCTGTTGCCGTTGCCGTTGCGCTTCAAGGCCGCTGATCACACTATTTACGGTGCTGGTGCCTTGGTTTTCCAAAAGGGTTGCGGCTGCTTGCAACACCGCCTCGGGTAAACCCAAACGCCGTGCAACAGCTAGGGCGTTGCTGCGGCCTGGAATCCCCCAGAGCAACCGATAGGTGGGGCGAAGGCTGGCTTCATCGAATTCCACCGAGGCATTTTCAAAGCGTGGGTCGTTGTATTTGAGTGCTTTTAATTCACCAAAATGGGTAGTAGCAACCGAGAGCTGCACCGTTGCCGCCAGTTGTTGCAGCAAGGCGGTTGCTAGAGCACTGCCTTCGCTGGGATCGGTGCCGGCCCCCACCTCATCGAGCAGCACTAGAGCCGGCGCTAAGCCTTCGCCATTGCGGGATTGCAGCGCTTCGATGGCAGCCAGGATCCGGGCGATCCGTTTCACATGGCCGCTGAAGGTGGAAAGGTTTTGTTGCAGCGATTGTTCATCGCCGATATCCGCTAAAACCGCTGCGCACCACGGCACTTTTGCGGTGCCAACGCAGGGCAAAAACAATCCCGCCCGTGCCATCAAAGCCGCAAGACCAAGACTTTTAAGTGCAACGGTTTTGCCGCCAGTGTTAGGGCCCGTGATTGCCACCACCCTCAAGTTGGGATCAATTTGCAGGCTCACTGGCACTACGGGCTGACCCCCTTCGCGCCGTTCTTGCCACATCAGCAGCGGATGGCGCAATTCCCGCAATTGCCAGTGCTGGCCACCAAGTTCAGGTTTTACGGCACCAAGCCAGCTGCTGTATCGAGCGCGGGCAAGGCCCATATCCAGCCGACCTAAACATTTTTGTAAGGCCAGCAGCGAATCTATTTCTGCACCAACGGCAGCACTGAGCTGGAGCAATATGCGCCGTTCTGCTTCCCGTTCCTGCGCTTCCAGTTCTGCGATGCGATTACCAAGGGAAATCACTACCTGTGGTTCGATAAAAACGGTGCCGCCGGAGGCGGAACTATCGTGAACTTGGCCTTGAAATTGCGCCGCTGCGCTGGCCTTCACCGCCAGCACAGGCCTGCCATGGCGTTGAGCGATCACATTGTCTTGTAATTGAGCAGCTAAGCGCCTCAGTAAATCTTGCAAACGTTGCTGCCGCTCTTGGCGTTGGCCCAGTAATTGACGCCTCAAACCCTCAAGGCTTGAACTGGCTCGATCTGCCACCCGCCCACCATCTTCTAGAGCAAAACGTAATTTCTGCTCCAGTTCTGGCAGGGTGCGCAATCCCTCCAGTAGAGCGGTGGTAACGGGTCGCAGCAAAGGATCATCGATTTGACGCCGCAAACGTCTTGCGGCTGCCAGGGTTTCTGCGAGCTCCAGCAGGGCTTCACCGCTGGCGCAACCACCCTTGGCGCAAAGTTTTAGGAAATTGGTTAGATCAACCACTCCAACAAAACTGAGCCCTCCTTCTAGAAGGCCATCAAGGCCCAGCAGCTCTGTGGTTTCAGTTAGTAAGCGTTGGGCTTCCTTTTGCTCTGAGGCAAGGGGTAGGGCAAGGCAAAGCTGCCGCCCCAGCTCACAACTGGCAAATTGCGCTAGTTGTGCCGCCAGCCGCTCCCACTCCAGTAATTGGAGTGTTTCCGCTGCAATATCAACAGTGCTTTGCATCCCCTTCCAGGTTGCTTGGAATCCCTCCTGGGGGTTCGTAGAGCATTTCTAACCAGTTGCCTTCTGAATCTTGCAGGTAAAAACTGGCGGTGCCATCGCGATGCTCAAGGATTGAGCCGCAGTTATGGCCTGCGCTTTGTAGTTGGCTGTGAATGGCATCAATTTCAGAGCGAACCTTGAAATGGAACGCGAAATGGGGCCCTGCCGCCTTATAACCCGGCCCCAGCAGGGCTAAACCATCAGCGCCAGCCGTTAGGTAAGCCCAATCGCTGGCATCCCACACCAACTGCATGCCAAGGCTTAGGTAAAAAGACTTTGCCCTTGCCATATCAGCCACTCGAATGGCTACATGGCCCAAGCGTTCCACTCCCATAACAATTGCACGATTACTCCATTGTTGAGGGCAATGGTGCCAAGTGGGGATTGGAGGCAAAATACAGATTAGTTGGTTTGTGGTTTTGCTCCTCGATGCC
>NZ_CEXBMR010000057.1:0-9693 GCF_982614295.1 Synechococcus sp. | reverse complement strand
CAGTCGATACCAACAAGAGCGGCTATAGCTGCGGCAAAAGTTGTTGTTGATCGACTGATCGAACGCCAAAAAGCTGAACAAGGTAGCTGGCCTGAAACAATTGCTTGCGTATTGTGGGGTACAGATAATATAAAAACCTACGGCGAATCTTTAGCTCAAATACTTTGGTTTATTGGAGTTAAGCCAGTTGCTGATTCTTTGGGTAGGGTAAACAAATTAGAATTGATCAGTCTTGAGGAACTTGGTCGCCCGCGAATTGATGTGGTTGTGAACTGTTCCGGTGTATTTAGAGATCTATTTATAAACCAGATGGGATTAATTGATCAAGGCGTCAAATTAGCTGCTGAGGCTGATGAACCCCTCGAACTTAATTTTGTGCGGCGCCATGCTTTAGAGCAGGCAAAAATTCAAGGTAGCAGCTTGCGAGATGCTGCAACTAGAGTCTTTTCTAATGCCAGTGGCAGCTACAGCTCTAATGTAAACCTTGCGGTTGAAAACAGCAGCTGGGAGCAGGAAGAAGAGCTGCAGGAAATGTATTTAAACCGTAAAACCTTCGCATTCAATGCAGACAACCCAGGTGAAATGAATCAAAACCGGGATGTTTTTGAATCGGTTATGAAAACAGCCGATGTAACTTTCCAAAACCTGGATTCCGCCGAAATTTCCCTTACAGATGTGAGCCATTACTTTGATTCCGATCCCACAAAATTAATCGCTGGGCTTCGGGAAGATGGGAAAGCACCCACCAGTTACATAGCAGACACCACCACTGCAAATGCCCAGGTGCGCTCCCTTGGTGAAACAATCAGGCTTGATTCACGTACAAAATTATTGAATCCCAAATGGTACGAAGGGATGCTTAATTCCGGTTACGAAGGGGTTAGGGAAGTGGCAAAACGCCTCAACTTCACTTTGGGATGGAGTGCCACCAGCGGTGCTGTAGATAACTTTGTATATGAAGAAGCTAATGAAACTTTTATAAATGATGCTGAAATGCGCAAGCGTTTAATGGATTTAAATCCCCACAGCTACCGCCGAATAGTTGGCACCCTACTAGAGGTGCATGGACGCGGTTATTGGGAAACCTCTGAAGAAAATATCCAACAGTTGCAGGAGCTGTACCAGGAGATCGAAGATCGCATCGAAGGGGTTGCCAACTAGCCGCCAAGCCTCCTGCACGCCTAACCAGCTTTTGTAACGAACCGCAACAATGTGTTATTATTCTTAAAGTTTCCTTTAAAGCCATGGATTCCAACTCACCTGCAACCGCTTCTTCTAAGGCCACCATCCGTGGCGCCACTGTTACCACTGAAGATGGCGGGCGCCTGAATGCCTTTGCGGCTGAACCACGCATGCAGGTTGTGAGCCCAGAAGATGGCTGGGGCTTCCACGAGCGCGCTGAAAAATTGAATGGCCGCATGGCAATGCTTGGCTTTATTGCACTTCTGGTTACCGAAAATATGCTTGGTGGCCAATCTTTCACCCACGGGTTGCTTGGCTTGGGTTGATATCCGCCCCAATCAAACCGCATTAGTTCAATTACCCGCGGCAGAATTCCTGCAGCGGGTTTCTTTATGGGTAGCACTGCTTCTTCAAATACCTTTCATGCTTGGGTGAGTGGAGCAGGACCCACCGGCTGCATCGCTGCTCTTGGCTTAGCAGCTGCCGGCTGGAAAGTTGTATTAAACGACCCCACTTCAATGCAGCAACTGCGCAGCCGCAGCCGCGCCTATGCCCTTACCCATTCCAGCAAAAAGTTATTAGCAGAATTGGGTATTTGGCAAGATTTGATTAAAAACAGTCAAGCCTTTAAAACATTGCAATTAAGCGATAGTAGCAATCATAAATCAGTTTGCTTCCATCAAAATAACCAGGATTTGGGCTGGATTATTAATCACCCAAATTTGATGGATTTACTGTTGGAACGCTGCAGACAAAACCCCTCAATCGAGTGGCGAGTTGGCGAAACTATTGATCCTGATAGCGCGCCAAACATTTCACCAAACCAGTTGAAAGTTATTGCAGAAGGTGGAAACTCAGCGAGTCGCAAAGCGCTGGGAATTGGATTTTATGGTTGGCCATACCGGCAGGGATGTTTAACAGTTCAATTGGAATTGCAGCCGCAGCAACAACTCGCTGGAGTTCAACCAGCGGATACGGCCTGGGAAATGTTTCGCCCAGAAGGCCCCTTAGCAGTACTACCGCTTGGGGGTAATAGCTATCAAGTTGTTTGGAGTGCCCCATTTAAACGTTGCCAGGAGAGGGCAGCTCTTGATCCAGCCGCGTTGCTAGAGGCACTAGCGCAGGTTCTGCCAATCCAACTGAAGCCAATCGCATTGCTTGATAAACCCGGCGCTTTTCCTGTGGAGTGGCGCATTGTTCCAAAGTTGGTGCATGGCAATCAATTGCTTTGCGGCGAAAGTGCCCACCGTTGCCATCCAGTGGGCGGGCAGGGCCTAAATCTTTGTTGGCGCGATGTAGCTGTTTTGGTTTCAGAAGCCAGGCGAATGCGCTTCAGGGATTCAAATTTGGCTGTAATGCTGCGTAGATATCAGCGACGTCGTTGGCTGGATCTGATCTGCACCATGCTGGCAACAGATGCCTTAGTGCGAATATTTTCTAACCAGCAACCACTGCTGCGCTGGCTGCGCTGCAGGCTGCTGCAGCTACTAAAAAGCAGTGCAACCCTCAGGCAATTGAGCCTAAAAATGGCAAATGGAGGGTGGGCAAATTAAAAAGTAAACCTTTTTTAATTCTTTCTTAATAGCTATCTGCTTTTTTAAGCGGCACACTACAGCCCATGGTGATTACGACCTCTCCACAACCCATCCCCCAATCTGCCCTTGTGGAATTCATCCGCAGGGATATCGGCTTGAGCGAAGACGCCTTGGCTTTGGGAGTGCGACAAGCGGTTCAAGAGCAGGCGCCTTTGCCAGTTACTTTGTGGCGTTTTGGTTTATTGAGTTTAGGGCAATTAAATCAAGTTTTCGACTGGCAGGAGCGTCAATAATATATTTTCTTTAATAACTTATTAGCACTTCTACCGGTTCATTTTCTTTTAAACGCGCCCGTCCAGAAAGATCAGTTAGTTCTGCGATAAATCCGTAGCCGCAAACTTTTGCGCCCACTTTCGCCACAAGAGCCGAACATGCAGCAGCTGTGCCCCCCGTAGCTAAAAGATCATCAATTATCAACACCTTTTGCCCAGCAGCTAGGGCATCAGCTTGGATTTCCAAACGATCACTGCCGTATTCCAAGCTGTAATCAATCCCAATAACAGATCCTGGTAATTTTCCTGGTTTGCGCACTGGCACAAAACCCTTTCCCATAGCAGAGGCAAGCGCAATCCCCACTAAAAAACCGCGGGCTTCGATGCCCACAATTAATTCAGGTGAATTGGATTCCAACTTCTCTGCTAAATCCTGTATTACTAAATTCCAAATGCTTGGATCGCGCATTAATGGGGTGAGATCCCTAAACAAGATTCCCGGCTTTGGAAAATTAGGAACATCCCTCACCAAGGCCCGCAACTGCTGGTTTTGGGATTGATCCATGGCTACAGGCATTGGGCAGGGGGGTGACGACATGCCTGCTCTACTGCCATCATCGCAGCCATTGGCCCCTTATTTTTGAACCTTCAACTCCCGCTAAACCAAAAGCGTCCGTTACCGCGTAAGGGAATGGAACGGCTTGATTTATTGCTACTTGCGATAGAGGCTTTGGATCTACACGGCAGTGAAGCAATGCTTTGGAGCTGTGAGCAGTTGGATTTGCAACAGCCCTTCCCAGATCGAGTTGCCCTATGGAAAACTCGCTGCCGCAACCCCCTTAGGAGGGCAAGTCGCAGGGGGGAGTGGAGCATCGAAGAGCAAGAGGGCTTGATTCGTTTGGTGTGTAGCCTTTCCCAACGGCTTTATCCAATGTTGCGTCAACTGCTTTCCAGCAGCGAGCCGGATGAATTAACCAATCAACGCTGGGCCCTTTTCCAAGAGCGCTACAACGATTTAATTAGCGAAAGGATGAATTTAAAAAGAGGGGCGGTGCGTTTGCTACTGGATCAAAAAACCGGAGCGCAGCGCCGCCGCGAAGTTGTGCAAACCCTCGCTCTTTGCGCAGGGGGAGCAGGCATGCAACGGTTAGGGGCGTGCTTGATGGACGGTTACTAGATGAATTCCTTTGGAGGCATGGCCCTGCGTTATGAGCAATCCAGCTGTCGCCTGGAATTAAAGGGTCTTCCAGACGTAAGCGCTCAACCCCAAAGCCCAAGCAACAGTGAGCTGCTTTTATCGATTCTTACCTCATGGGAATTGAATCTTGGCCAACGGGCCTCACTTCAAGGCAAACGGGAACATCTCGAGGCATTAGTTGAAACTGTGCTGCCTTACGTACGCCTAATGCTCAGTGGAGCTGCCTATAAACAAACAAGCAAATCAGCAGTTGTGGTGGTAGCCCCAAGGGGACGGGGCCATCAATTGCAACTTATAAGCAGCCAACCGAATACGCCGCCGCTTGATTTACAGCTTGACGATGCTGAATTAGCAGATCTCACCCAATGCTTAGATCAAATGCTGCTGGATCCACGCCAGGGCTTGAGCTTTAAGCAGCCCTTGCTAAAGCCTAAAAAGCATCAAGCCGCTGCCCCAGCGATGGTGCACAGCTGGGCTGCCCCCAGCGCGGCAATCGCCGCAGTAGCCCTCTGCGCATTGGTTGCAATGTTGCTGCCCATACCAAAACCGCTGCTGCCTGCTAGCCCCCAACCAATTGAGCGGCAAAAGCCATGACTCAAACGCCGAGTTGGAGTGAATTAAGAAGGTTGATGACTCGCCTTGGCAGTGAACTGGATGTGGTGGTGCGCAGCGACCCTGAGGTGTGTGGCCTCAGCGGCGAAAAATTTTTGATCAGCCTTCATCACACTGGTCAAGGGGATTGCACAGTGGATGGCCTCAGCTTGGTGCAATGCCCCAATGGATTGGTGGTTGATGAATTTATGCGCTGGATGATTCAAGCCGGTTACTTGACCCATCCTTTGAGCTCGATAGCGTGAGTGGATGCAAGCGCTAAAACAAAAATCGGCGTTAAGGCCTCGGCGCCGCCGCAGACCCTCAGCAGCAAAACATCTGCAGGCTGTGGTGCTGGCTTTGGCTTGGATGGCAGCAGGCCTAGGTTTGATCTTTGGCCTTTCCCAACTACCTAACCGCTTAGATACGCTGCTGTATTTCAGCACTGCCCTCGGCAATATCAGTGTTGGTTTAGTGCGTCTTGGCCTTGGGATTATTCAAACGATTGGCGCCTTAGTTTTGATTGGATTAGTAGTATTAAGTTTAGTCTTATTACTTGGTGGCTTGGTGCGATTGGTGAGAATTATCAATCCAGATATGCCGATTTCATATCCTCTGAAAAAAGTAGAAAAATCTGTTCCAGCCGCCCCCATTAAAAGCTGGCGCATTTAAGGCGCTTATTAAGCTTTCCCCAATAAAAACATCAAACTTGGATACTTACCAAGTTCAACAGCATTTAATTTTGCATCATCATTAATATCTAAACGCGAGCCTGGCAGGCAAAGCTCCCATGGCAATAACCTTAAAGCTGCGATCATTCCCATAGTGCATGCCATGGGCAAGGCGCAAACCATTTGGGTGCTAGATGACGATCCAGAACTAAGGCAGCTTCTTAACACCTATCTCAGTGAGCAAGGCTATGAAGTGCGCACCCTTAACGACGGCAAACAATTAAAAGCGCGGCTTGAATTCCAACGGGCCATTTGCTGGTGCTGGATTTGATGCTGCCAGGAGATGACGGTTTAACTATTTTGCGGCTCTTAAGAGATGCAGGTGATGATTTGCCCGATGTGATGCTCATGGCTAGAGGAGAAGCGGTAGATCGCATCATTGGCCTTGAACAAGGGCCGATGATTATCTGGCAAAACCTTTTATTCCTAGAGAACTAACCGCCAGGATTGAGGCGGTTCTGCGGCGACGTGGCGCAATGCCAGCTGGTACGCCTTTGGCTCAAGGGGAGCTGATCGAATTTGGTGAAAACCGCCTCGATCTAGCCGCCAGCACCCTGGAAAGCGCTGGCAGTGCGGTGGTGATTACCATAGGTGAATTTGGCCCGCGGCCCAGCAAGCGATACAGATAGCCGCAGTATGGATGTGCAGGTATCGAGAGTACGCAAATTGATCGAAGCAGACCCCGCAAGACCACGCTATCTACAAACCGTTTTGGGATATGGATATGTGTTTGTTCCAGAAGGCACCTCCCGTAGCAAATAAATAATGCTGCTCAGATTTATTTTATTTTTAACGCTCGGTTGTGCTTTAAACCTTGGCCTGTTGCAGCAAATGCTGGGTCAACGGCTGGAGCGGGCCCAGATGCAGCAGCTGGGTCGCAATCTGGCTGAGGTTATAAAACTGAGCCAGATGGTTTTAGAGCGCTTTCCGCCAGCGCTGGTGGCGGAGCTCAGTGGTTTACCCCTTGCCACCAATATCAAGTTTGCTGGCAACCAGCAGGGCAATCGCGATCGTGAATTAAGGCTGGAACTGTGTAAACAGCTGCGCCATTGCCCTGAAGTTCGCCCTAATAAAAGTGGAGTGGCGGGGGTATGGGTGGAACTGCTTAGCCCCTTGGAACCGGTTTGGTTATATGTGGCACTACCAAACAATCGCTGGTGGCCACCCGATCCAATGTTGGTTTCCTATTCCTTAATAAGCGGCACGGTAATAGCAGGGGCATTGTTTTTATTATTAGAGGTGCAAAGACCGCTGCACAGGCTTGAGAACGCACTCGGCAGAGTGGGTTTGGAGCAAAGGCCAGCACCATTGCCAAAAGAAGGGTCCGTTGAAGTGCAACGACTAAGCCGCCGTTTTAATTCCATGCTGGCCCGATTAGAAGAAAGTGAAACAGAACAAGCCACGATGCTTGCGGGGATCGCCCACGACCTGAAAAGCCCGATCACCAGGTTACGGCTGAGGCTTGCGGTGGAATCCGCTAGCCCCCAAGCCCAGGCCGATCTAAACGCCCTTGAGCGGATTACAGGTCAATTTCTTCTATTTGCTGGGGGCGGGCAAGGGGAACAAAAAATATTGCTGCCATTAAATGAATTAGTTGGTGAATTAAGCGCCAGATATGATGATAATTATTTGGAGTTATTTTTAAAGCCATTAGAAGCCTTAGTGCAACCGGTGGCCCTCAGCAGGGCACTTGCAAATTTAATCGAAAATGCCCTTTGTTATGGAGCTCCACCAATAGCAATCCAACTCATGAAAGAGGGCTCGATGGTGCTTATTAGCGTTACCGATCAAGGTGTTGGAATCTGCCAGAGCGAACGTGCGCAAGCTTTGATGCCGTTTCATCGGCTTGATTCCTCTCGGAGCGGGAGTGGCCACTGCGGTTTAGACCTTGCGATTGTCAGCAGGGTGGCGGAATTGCATGGGGGCAAGCTCGAATTTCGTGATCCTCCCGGCGGTGGATTCAGTGTGTGCTTGCTGCTAAGTGGGGAATTGAGCTAATGAAAACTATTGCTAAATACCTATTACTGGGACTAGGGCTAAGGATTGTTATCGCCCTATTACTGCCTCCTGGATACGACGAGGCTTATTACCTGTTTTACGGCCATCATCTAGCGGCTAGTTATTACGATCACCCAATCATGGTGGGTATCTGGGCTTGGTTGGGCTGGCAATTTCCTGGCGATAGCTTTGGCCTACGAATCCCAAGCCTGATTAGTTACACAATCGCTAGTGGCCTGTTGGCACTGGCTGCGCGCAAACGATTAACACCGGGCAGTGGCGTTTGGACGGCAATTTTGACGGGTTTATCGCCGTTGTTGCTGGTGGTTGGAGGCGTGATGTTGCTGCCGGATGCTCCGTTACTGCTGAGCCTTAGCGCTGTGGTATGGGCCCTTGCCGTGGGGCTTAACTGGGGCTGGCTGGGCTTGCTGCTGGGATTTTTAACCCTAAGTAAATATCAAGCCCTGCCACTGTTGTTGTGTTTGTTGTGTTGGGCCCTGAGCCAAAGCCAAACTCGGAGACGACTATTTAGCTGGGAAGGGGTACAGGCCTTTGGCGGCTGGTTAGTTGTATCAAGTCCTTTATGGCTCTGGAACCTCCAAAACGGTTGGATTTCGTTTTTGTTTCATAGTGCCCGCACTCAAGGCGCTGAAGGTTTCAATTTTTCAGGCCCACCTTTATTTTTACTTACTCAAATATTGGCTTTATTCCCAACTATTGCGTTATTGATGCTGCTGGGATTAACAGCACAAAAACCAGATCGATACAGCACATTTCGCGAATTACTGCGTTGGCTGGTGATCCCACAAATGCTGTTGTTTTTACTATTAGCTGGCCGCATGCAGGTATTGGTGAGCTGGCTGGTTCCCACCTGGTGGTTGCTAGTGCCCCTGGCGGCTGAACGCTTGGCCCAGGCCCAGGCAAATGGTGCTCGATGGTTAAAACCCTGGATTTGGTTCACAGCATTGCTGCCGCCAGTGCTGATGTTGGTTGCCGCAAGCCATGTGCGTTTTGGGATCGGCAGTGCATTGCTACCAAACAAATTAGACACCTCGAAAGAATTATTCCCACCCGCTCGGCTGCGGCAAGCTCTGCAAAATAACCCTGCCCTATGGGAAAAACTAAAAGCTGCCAAGCTACTGGTGGGTCAGCGGTATTACGAACCTGGATTACTTGCTTTGGCGTTAGGGGGAGATAGCAAAGCCACCTTCACCACAATCAATAAAGATGCCCGCGGTTTTGCCTTCTGGCGTCCAGCCAATGGCTATCAAGGTATGTCAGGTATTTTATTTCGATTAACCGAACCAAATCAAGGGAATAAAGAATTAGAAATCAAGCAGCAACTTGGCTCTCTTACCCCCATAGCAATAGTTGATCTTCCAAGGGGTGGAAAAACTGCGCAACGGATGGAATTTTTTAGCTTTGCTCCAATCCCACTACTTAGCGAGGGAAAATAACACACCACCACCACCAATTAAAACCAAACCCACCCATGCATAAATAGTAGGGCGTTCCCCCAAAAAGAGAAAACCGATAAGCGCTACTACCAATAAACTGAGCCGATCAACAGGCACCACTAAAGAAACATCACCCTCTTTTAGAGCTCTAAAAAAGCAAAGAGAAGATAAACTTGTTGCAATACCAGAAAGAACAATAAATATCCATGTTTGTTGCGACAAAACAAATGGATTGCTCCATTTACCAGCTGCAAAAATAAGAAGCGGTAAAAATATAGAAACAACAAATGTTCTTACTAAAGTAGCAAGATCTGGATCCACCTCCTCTAAACCAACCTTTGCGAACACTGCAGAAGCACCGGCAAAAATCGCTGAAAGCAGTGCCCAAATGAACCAAAGGGGCAATCCGCCAAGCACTAGGTATTACCAACCCTGGGGAGCTTCAGCAAAACCGGAAGAGGAGCCACCAAAGGCTTCATCATCAAACCAATCTGGGTCGTGGGCATCAGCATCAAGTTCATCATCTGGAACTGGATCCGCTGGGATTTGATCTTCTGGTACAGAAACGATTGCTTCAATTTCACTTGGAGTGGGGAGAGGGGATTCCTGCATTGATGCGCCGGGCCCGAGATAACTGATCCCATTAAGCCTCACGCGAAGGCGCTCCATGGCAGATCAACAGCTCTATGAGCGAACCAAAACATCAAACTAATTAAAACGGAGGGGGCG
>NZ_CEXBMR010000056.1:0-9976 GCF_982614295.1 Synechococcus sp. | reverse complement strand
GCAACCCCTGCGCCCATAGCAACTTCGGCACCCGTTGCAGCAGTTGCAACACCAGTTCCTATTGGCAGCAATCGCGTTGTGGCAAGCCCTAGGGCCCGCAAGCTTGCCCAACAGCTTGGGGTGAAACTTGAAGGTTTATTGGGTAGTGGTCCCCATGGCCGCCTGGTAGCAGCTGATGTGGAAAAAGCTGCTGGAAAATCACCAGCTCAAGCAGCAATTCCAGTTGCAGCAATACAAGTTGCAGCGCCAGTTGTATTAGCTCAACCAGGCGAAATCAAAGCTTTTAGCACCCTGCAACAAGCGGTTAACCGCAATATGTTGGCTAGTTTGAATACACCTAGCTTTCGGGTGGGATATACAATAGGAACAACAAAATTAGATACTTTTTATAAGCAAGTAAAGCCAAAAGGCGTTACCATGACAGCCCTTTTGGCGAAGGCTGTCTCTTTAACTCTGGTTCGTCATCCATTAATTAATGCAGCTTATAGCGATGCTGGCATCAGTTTCCCAAACGCCATCAATGTGGCAGTTGCGGTGGCGATGGAAGGGGGCGGACTGCTCACGCCAGTGCTAGCTCAGGCCGATCGCACTGATCTTTATAGCCTTTCTCGAAATTGGGCTGATCTGGTGGCAAGGGCTCGCACCAAGCAACTCAAACCAGAGGAATACAACAGCGGCACCTTCACCCTTTCAAATTTGGGAATGTTTGGCGTTGATCGTTTTGATGCGATTTTGCCTCCTGGCACAGGTGCAATTTTGGCGGTGGGAGCTTCAAAGCCTGTAGTAGTTGCGAATCCCGATGGTTCAATTGCTGTTAAATCTCAAATGCAGGTGAATCTCACCGCTGATCACCGAGTGATCTACGGGGCTGACGCAGCTGCTTTCCTTAAAGATCTAGCGCTATTAATTGAAAACGAACCAGAAAACCTGGCGCTTTTCTGAAATTAAAGAGGCTGTATTTTGATTTTTAGGCTGTGGCAAACATTTTTTGGCAAACCTTTGCCGCGCCATCAACTAGATGCAGCCACCCTGCCAAGTTTTGAGGCCCTAGCAATACTCTCCAGCGATGCTCTTTCATCGGTGGCCTATGGGACAGAAGCAACCCTTGGTGTTTTGGTGCTGGCAGGCAGTGGCGCTTTGAAACTGTCGGTGCCGATCACCTTGGCAATCATTGCTCTTGTGGCAATTGTTGTGCTTTCTTATCGCCAAACGATTGAGGCCTATCCCCAGGGCGGCGGCTCCTATGTGGTTGCACGGGAAAACCTTGGCACCATTGCCTCCTTGGTGGCAGCTGCTTCCCTGCTGATCGACTACGTGTTAACTGCGGCAGTGAGTTTGATGGCTGGCACCCAGGCCCTTAGTTCTTTATTGCCGCAATTATTGCCCCATGAGGTGAGTTTTTCGATCGTGCTGTTGGTGTTAGTGGGTTGGGCCAATTTGCGGGGCGTTAAGGATGCAGGGAAATTGTTTGCTTACCCCACTTATGCCTTTGTTTTGATGGTGGTTGTGCTTGCGCTTGGCGGTGTTTTTAATCTTGCTTTTGGCCATGGTTTCCATGCTGCAGCGCCGCTACCTGTAAAAGCATTGGAGCCGCTGGGTTTGTTTTTGATTTTGCGAGCCTTTAGTTCTGGTTGCTCAGCAATGACTGGTATTGAAGCTATTTCTAATGGTGTGAAGCTATTTAGAGAGCCCGCAGCTGCAAATGCTCGATTAACAATGGTTGTGATGGGTGTAATACTTTCGGCGATGTTTTTTAGTGTTAGTGCCCTTGGCTATGCCTATGGGGTTGCGCCAAATCCAAACATTACGGTGATGGCACAGATCGGAACGCGCGTATTTGGTGAAAATAGCGCCTTGCTTTGGGCCTTGCAGATATCAACATTATTAATACTAGCCCTTGCTGCTAACACTTCATTTGCTGATTTTCCGCGCTTGGCAGCATTGCTTGCAAATGATCGTTTTCTGCCAAGACAGATGGGTTGGGTTGGGGATCGTTTAGTGTTTCAAAATGGAATATTAATTCTTTTACTAGCTGCAGGTTTAACAATTATTGTATGCCAAGGTGATACAACCGTAGCAGTTAATCTATATGCACTAGGCGTTTTTACTGCATTCACATTATCTCAAGCCGGCATGGTGTTGCATTGGTGGCGCCTGCGGGGCTCGGCTTGGCTAGGCCGAATGTTGATGAATGGGCTTGGTGCATTTACAACTTTATTAGTTTTATTGGTTATTGTTGTAAGTAAATTTAATCAAGGCGCTTGGACAGTAGTAGTAATTGTGCCAATTATTGTTTTGCTGTTGGCTTCGGTGCGCCAGCGTTATCGCCAAGTTTATGGTGCAATGGCAATAGCACCTGGCCAGATAAATGTATTGGAGATACCAAAACGCACTAAAACACTTGGCAATCGTGCAATTGTTTGGGTGCCTTCAATAACAGAACCAACAATTAATGCCCTGCGTTATGCAGCTGCAATTGCTGATCATGTGTTGGCGGTTTGGGTGAAATCTGATGATGAGGATAGTGAGCAAATAGAAGCGGCATGGCAAGCTGTGGTGGGCGTAAATACAGGAATTGAATTTCGGGTAATGGCTAGCCCAGGCGCATCACTGGTAGCTCCGTTTGTTGAATGTGTTGAATCAGAAGAAGAAAAGTATCCAGATTTATTTCATACAATAATCATGCCTATGGCGATACCTAAGCAACCCTTTGATGGGTTGCTGCTAAATCAAAGGTCGATTAACATGCGCCAAGCCTTGGTTAATCAGCATAATCGAGTATTTACAGTAGTTCGTTATTATTTAAGCTGTTAAGGTTTTGGGATTTGACTGATCAAAACTTAGTAGATTCAAAGCTTTCTAGTTACAACTTCCACTTGCCGGAAGCAGCGATTGCCCAACGGCCAATAGAGCCACGCCATCAAGCGCGGATGTTGGCGGTGAAGCCTGTTGAAGGCTGTGATCATTTGCAAGTGTGGAACCTGGCGCAGCAGTTGCAGAAAGGTGATTTATTAGTTGTGAATAACACGAGGGTTTTGAGGGCTCGCTTGCAGGCGCGGCGGGCGAGTGGCGGAGCAGTGCAACTATTGGTTTTGGAGCCCGGTGCTGATGGCAGTGGTGATTGGGTTTGCCTTGCTAAACCAGCAAAGAAATTAAAACCTGGCGATTGGCTTGAAGTTTTAGCTGCAGGCCAGCCCCCTTTAGCGCTGCAGGTGCTGGCAACTCATGGGGAAAGTGGTGGCAGGATTATTCAGTTTCCAGCTGGATGTGTTGATGGCGCAAGCCTTGAACCTTTGCTATTGCGTTATGGCGCTATTCCTTTACCGCCTTATATCCATGAACATCATGATAGTGATAATGAGCGATATCAAACCCGATTTGCTTCCAAGCCTGGTGCTGTTGCAGCTCCAACCGCTGGTTTGCACTTAAGTGATGAATTGCTTGCGATTTTTAAAAGTAACGGAGTAGAAATTGCATACATCACATTGCATGTTGGTTTAGGAACGTTTAAGCCCCTTGATAGCGAAGATCTAAACCAGTTGCGGCTACACAGTGAATGGGTGGAGATCACAGCAGAAACTGTGGCAGCTGTGGAGGCTTGCAAAAAAAGAGGAGGCAGATTAATAGCAATAGGTACAACAAGTGTTCGCAGCCTTGAGGCGGTAGCTCAATTAAATAATGGAGTATTAAAGACACATCAAGGCCCGGTGAATTTAGTGATCCAGCCGGGCTATCGATTTGTTTTAGTGCAAGGTTTACTAACTAACTTCCACCTGCCCAAAAGTTCTCTTCTACTCTTAGTGAGCGCCTTGATTGGCCGCGAGCGGCTAATGGCACTATATGAAGAAGCGATTGAGCAGGGTTATCGTTTCTTTTCCTATGGTGATGCTATGTGGATCCCGCCAGAGACGGTTATTAACTAAATCAAGCAGCAGCTAAGTTAGCAGCAACAAAATCCCAATTTACTAGCTTATCAAGATAAGTAGCCATGTAATCAGGCCTGCGGTTTTGGTAATCAAGATAGTATGCATGCTCCCATACATCCATCGTGAGCAGTGCTGTTTGGCCGTGGGCTAGTGGAAGATCTGCATTGGCAGTTTTTGTAACTTTTAAGGTGCCGCCATCTAGTACTAACCAGGCCCAACCACTACCAAACTGGGTTGCACCAGCAGCTTTGAACTGCTCAACGAAAGCATCAAAACTACCGAAATCAGCATCAATCTTTTCGGCTAAAGCACCGCTTGGTTTTCCACCACCACCAGGCTTAATGCACTGCCAGTAGAAACTGTGGTTCCACACTTGGGCTGCATTATTAAATACGCCAGCTTTAGTGGCATCGCCAGCTACAGCGGCAATTGTTTCTTCTAGGCTTTTATCAGCAAGATCTCCACCTTCAACAAGTTTGTTCAAGTTGGTTACATAACCAGCGTGATGCTTGCCATGGTGGAATTCAAGGGTTCCACGGGAGATGTGGGGCTCGAGAGCATCGAGGGCGTAAGGCAGGGCTGCAAGGGTGTGGGCCATTGAGTTGGGAGCTGAGGGAAGGATTAATACGCTGAAATACTAACGATTGCGACTGGTTTCCCTACGTAGTTAAGGTGCGATTTTGACCAGTTCAACATCAAATATCAAGGTGGCATTTGGGGGGATTACCCCCCCCGCACCCCGTTCGCCGTAGGCGAGATCTGGAGGAATAACCAGCTTGCGCTTACCGCCAACTTTCATTCCGGCAACGCCTTCATCCCAGCCGCGGATTACGCGGCCTGCACCGAGGGGAAAGTTGAAGGGCTCATTACGGCTGTAGCTGCTATCAAATTCTTTGCCGTTGGTGAGTGTGCCGCGATAATTCACCCAAACTTTGTTGCCACTTTTGGCTTCTGCGCCAGTTCCGACAGTGATATCAGTGATTTTCAATCCAGATGCAGTAGTGCGCTCTTTAGCTGCAACAAGATCATCTGAGCCCAGTAGATCGGCAGCCTTGCCTTTGGCTATTTCACTGTTGTCAGGTGCAGCTCCAGGTGCCACGTCAGGTGCCATAGCAAATAATTGTGGGTTGGGGTCGTTTGGATCTAATTCAAAAGCGGCACGGCTTTGGCTTATTGGTGCCGCAGCATTAACCATGGCGGTTGGTGAGATCAACTGGCTTGCAAGCGCTACTAGGAGGCAGGCGACACATACAGCTGAACTGATAAGGATCTCGCGCATGGCGGCAGCTTTTTGGGATCGATGGGATTCTGTCAGGTGCCCTCACGCAGCTGTTGCTCGAGGCGATCGATGCGGCCGCGCAATTCATCTAATTCTTTTTGACGCGCTAGCCCCACGTCTTGGAGGAAGTTATCAAAATTGCGTTCTAGCTGTCGCTCTGCTTGCTTTTCAGCGCTTGGATTCTCACCACGCATAGCGGAAGCCACCTCATCAACAAGGGCAGTGGCTTGATTTGGATCTAAACGACCGCTGAGCACCCAATCTTGGGTTACGGCTTTCAAGCGCTCAAGCACCAGATTGGTGGTACCAAGACCCCTCACTAGTAGTTGTTGGAGGGGGTTAGCTGAATCCATTCAACAAATGCTTCTTTCTATGGTTTAGCGGGCCTTGGCCTTAAGCACGAGAAAACGACCGGGTTCCATCAGTAACCAGCCTTCATCTCGCAATTGCCCAATAAATCTAGTAATCGTTACGCGGGTGGTTCCCAAGCTGCTGGCTAATTCCTGATGGGTGAGGCGTAAACCGATGCGGGTACCGCCCTCACAGGGTTGCCCGTAATGCAAAGCAAGCAGTTCAAGAAAACCGCGCAAACGCTCCTCCACCCGCCTTAGACCCATCAAGGCCAATAAAGCTTCACTTTGGCGGTAGCGGCGTGCCATGGCTAGCAACATCGCGCGGCACAGGCAGGGATCATCTAGCAGTTCATCCCAACGCAAGCAGAGCAGATCGCTATCGCAGAGCGTTATTGCTTCGTATGGGGCAACGGAACTTAGGGGCTCACCAAAGGGTTCATTTGGGCCAACTAAACCCAGCAGGGCTTCATCACCACTCATGTACGAAGTAACCAGCTTTGTCATGCCCCGCACCACTAACCACACGTGATCTTTAAGTAGTGGTATTTGGCTGCCAGCGGGCATAGGAACTAAATTGCGCTTACTAAAGCTTGATTCCAGTAGTTCCCTTAAACCTAAATCGTCGCGCTGGGGGCTGGCAACCATCGCCGATGCATCGGAGAACACTTGCAAATGTATGAAGCATTACCTGTCTGGCGGGCTAAGGAATGGGGCCAATCTGCTTAAGGATTGGCTAACAATTGTTAGATGGTGCGGTTGGCTACCGATAGCGGCAGGTGCTCTAGCTGGTTATGCCTTGCCACCGCTTGGTTGGCCTTGGTTGATGTGGATTGCATTGCTGCCCCTTTGGCGTTTCGGGCCTGGAGGCGGAGCTCTTTGGGGTGCGGCGGCGGTGCTGGTGAGTCATCGCTGGCTACTGGCCTTGCATCCCCTCACCTGGTTGGGGGTGCCTGCTGTTTTGAGTTTGCCTGTGGTGGTTTTGCTGTTGTTGATCTGTGCAGCAGCGGCAGCGTTATTGGTGGCGATGTGGTGCGGCTTGGTGCAAAGGCTGGGGCCACGGCATTTATACAGCGCTTGTTTTGCGGCCTTGTTGTGGGGGCTGATGGAGGTGTTGCTAGCAAAAGGGCCTTTGTTTTGGCTTGGCCTGGGTGCTGCTGCATTACCAGGAGATAGGCCCCTGGCTGGCTTGGCGGCATTTGGTGGAGCAGGATTCCTTGCTGCGGTGCAACTAATTATCAGTTGGTTGCTGTGGCGGCAAGCCTGGTCCTTGCTGCTGTTTGTGGTGCTTGCAGCCCATGGTTTTGGCGCTGCTGGACTTGCTTTTAATAGTGATGTGGAGAGCAGCCAAAAATTGCAGCTGGAGGTGGTGCAACCGGCATTACCCACCCGTGAAAAATTCAATTGGGAGATGCAACAAAGGCAGCGTTATTTGCTCGGCGATGCGATTCGTGAAGCAGAAGTCAATGGCTCTGCAGCTGTGGTGCTACCAGAGGGTGCTTTGCCTGAAGGCGAACAACCCAATTCAAAAAATGTAGCTGTAATTAGTGGTGGTTTTAGGCGTGATGGAATTGAAGATCGCAGCAGCTTGTTGTGGTTTCCAGCAGGGAATCTAAAACCAAAAAGTTGGCTTGATAAGCATCGATTAGTGCCAATTGGGGAATGGGTGCCAGGGGGTGAATGGTTGCAGTGGAGCGGACTTTCAGCTGTAGGAGGATTGCAGCCTGGAAACGGCTCAAGGCTGCTGGATCTACCAAATCCAATCGGACCAATAGCGGGAGCTATTTGTTATGAACTAGCCGATGGATCATCATTAGCAACTGCGGTAAAGGAGGGAGCTGAGTGGATTTTAACTGTGGCAAATCTTGATCCATATCCACTGCAATTGCAGCAGCAATTTTTAGCATTAGCACAATTAAGGGCGATAGAAACTGGTCGCTGGCTTTTAAGTGTTGGTAATACTGGCCCTACAGCGGTGCTGGATGCAACAGGGAAAAAACGAAAAGGACTGGAGTTTAAAAAACCTGATATTGCAGCAATGAAACTAAAACGCAGAACAAAATTAACTTTTTATGATCAATTTAACCAGCTTCCGCTTTTATCAATGCTTGCTATCAGCGCTGGCGGTTGGTTGTGGTTTAGTAGATCGTTGCAGCGCGGCCCTCTTTTGAACCATAAATAATAAAATGTTCTGAAGCACGATCTCGGAAATAGGCTGAATTTGCAACACCTGGATTTGCTTCTAGGTAAGCTGCATTATTAAAGCGATCAATCGATCTACCTTCTTGAAACCCAAATAGATAAAAGTGTTTACTTGCAAGCTCTAAGTTATTACCAATTACTGTTGTGAGGTCAGCATAGCTGGCTAGATAATCATAACTAATTGATTTTTTAAGGTCTTGAGCTGATTCTGGAGAAATTCCACCTGATTTTATGGGGATTGTGGAAATATCGGAAAGATCAAGAAAAGCCTTTTTCGCATCAAAACCTGTAGAACTTATGCCGGCCAATAAAGTGCTGCTGCCATCGGAATAGTTGATTGATAAACCACTTACTGTATCAACTAAGCTACGCTGAAGATTTGCTCTACCGATAATAATATCGCCCTCTGTAATATTGAAATCACTAATTACATCATTACCTACGGATAACACAAAGATATCTGCGCCCAATCCCCCTGCAAGAAGATCGTTGCCAAGGCCACCGGTAAGTGAATCATTGCCAGCGGCGGCAAGAACTGCGCCGCCTTTTGGGCCAATTGTTAATTGATCAGCTGCATCTAAACCTTTGAGATCAGCTTCCTGGCTGTTAGCAGTTGCGAGATATGCCTGCAACACTGTGTTGGGCACACCAAATTGAAGAGCAGAAAGCCGTTCGGAGGCTGTTGCATTGCTGCGGCCCAGCACTTCTACCTGGAAATTAAGAGGGCTGTTAGCAGGTATGGAACCTGTTGCTTTAGCGCCGTAGGCCTGATCTGCTGGGATTGATAGGAGTACAACATCACCAACATTTACGCCTAAAAGCCCGGTGTCCCAGCCTTTAATTACCCGGCCTGCCCCAAGCTGAAAACTAAATTCAGGTTTAATGCCATCAGCATTGCTGTCAAATACATTGCCATTACTAAGTTTTCCTGTGTAGCGCACGGAAATCGTATCGCCCAGTTGGGTGGCAATACCGTTGAGATCACGGAGGTAGCTGCGCTCAACTCCACCGCTTAGTAGTTCTGGCATTGCTCTTTTTCTACTATTCTAATATACATTCTATAGGTGCATCTGTGTATGCATATCAAGATTTTCTGAAAATTCGAGTTAGGATTATTTAATAGTTGTAACACCCATGGCGATCGCAATTTGCAGACGGCATGCCTTTTTGTTTGAAGCTTTCAGAACCACGCTGCATATATTCGGTAGTATTAATTTCATCCACCCAATTCTTTTTAACGGATTCTAGGTCTACCGTTTCTATCTTTTTCTCATCAGCTATCACTGGATGAATCAAAAAAAGCGCAGCTAAAATACAAATAATCTTGAGGGGTTTGGCTAAAATATCAAAAAAGTAGTGCATTAATCTTACCTAAAGAGCATCTATTGCAATATTAACATAATCCCTTTGATAATAGTTTATTAAAAATGGAGCCAAGCGGATTCGAACCGCTGACCCCCTGCATGCCATGCAGGTGCTAATGCTTGCTGCTAGCTAGTCGCACTGCCGTTGAATTCACTGATAGCAAAGGATCTCAGCATTCATCTGCTTGGCCTGACATAGCCTGTTAGCGCTTGCTGCGGTCAGAATGCGCCCAAAAACGCGCCCAGGGCTCACCCTATGAAAACGAGATCTATTACCTGGGACCAACTGCTCCGCAGACAGTTGAAGCTTCAGTACGGCAGCGGGTTGCGTCTGCGGGAAAAAAATTCGGCCACTCAATTCGGAATCAGGGGTGGTGGAAATGATTCAGGTCAGTGGGTGGTGATCCCTTTCAAATTCGCTCCAAGCAACGCACAGGCAATCAGTGGTGCCGTCGCGAAGCTGCTCCTGACGATGAATGAGCATCAGGTCGGCCTGAGAGAAGCTCACTCACGCTGCTTTTCGGGGGCCATGACTCCTGAGAAGAAGACGGCTTTAGCTACAGGAATTCCATATGTCGAATGGGAAGGTGTGGCGCGGTCGTTTTTGGAATCACGGGCGGATAACCGTGGCAATACCAAGACGGACACCGCCACTCGGATAATCAAGGTTCTAACCACTCTGAAGGTAAAGCCCCAGCCGAGAGATGGCGCAAGCTTGATGAAGGCCTATGCGAAGCAGCACTTCGGGAAAACGCCTTTAGGTGGCGAGGGGAGGAAAAGAGGTCTTGGAGATGTGGCAGCTTTTCTGCTATTTGCCGTCCAGAAACACGGTGCTAATGCTTGTTGGCTCCCAAT
>NZ_CEXBMR010000055.1:0-10219 GCF_982614295.1 Synechococcus sp. | reverse complement strand
TTTTAGCCCCTTAGCCAGGCGCCCATTACGCCCACCAGTAAGGGCACAGTGAAATTATCAAGGCCGGCCCAACTGAATTGTTCTAATAAAGTTGCACTGGTGGCGATTGCAATCACTGCATACCACTGCAAATTGGGTAGGAGCAGGGCTAACACCAGCAGTGTTACTAAAGCCATGGTGGCAGTGCCAATGATCGATTTTGTTTGCCCAAATATTTGCCAGCGGCGAGATGAGAAATTTGCCCCAAGCAAGCCGGCTAAACCATCAGCTAGGGCCATGGTTAAAACGGCAGCACATACAAGGTCTGCCCGTTGGGGCCAAAAAAATGCAAGCAATAAAGTGATTGAAACGCCGTAGGCAACAGTGCCATAGCTAAATCTTCTTACATCTTCTATGGAAGCTAAAAGCCGCCAACGATGATTTATTAGAGCTAGAGCGCTAGCTAAAGCAGCAGCAGCAAGAGCAATAGATGCTGGAATCTCAGTAGCCCAAGCAATGGGTAAAGCAAAACCTGCGCCGATATGCACAACCTTTCGGCTTAATTCTTGCTGCTGTGGCCAGCGCTTACTTATTAAACTGGCGACAATAAAAACAGCTCCTAACCAAGCGGTGATCAGTGCTAAACCTGTAAGCACCTAATTATTAGGCTGCTTGTTGTTGGTTGGTAATCAATCGCAATTTAAGTATTGCTTTTGCTTCTAATTGCCGCACTCGTTCCCGAGATACATTGATTTGGCGACCAATTTCAGCCAGGGTAAGGGGTTCGCTTCCCTCTAAGCCAAAGCGTAATTTGAGAATTTTTTGCTCCCTTTCGTTTAATTGGGTAATCCAGGTGCCGAGATGTTCTTTTTGGATGCGGCGATCCATTCCCTCCATCGGTTCACCACTGGCTGGATCTGGAATTAATTCACCAAGGGTGCTGCGATCTTCTTCTCCTCTGGCATGGGCATCAAGGGAAGCGCAAGGGGCGCTTTGGCTAAGCAGCTCCTCCAGCTCCTCCGGTTGCATACCCATGGCATGGGCCATTTCAAGCCGGTTTGGCTGGCGGCCAAAACGATGGGAAAGTTCCCTTGTAATACGGCGTAGTTTTGAGAGCTTTTCGCTGATATGAATTGGTAAGCGAATGGTGCGGGCACTGTTATCAATGGCGCGGGTCATCCCTTGGCGAATCCACCAGTAGGCATAGGTGGAGAATTTATATCCCATCGCCGGATCAAATTTATCAACGGCCCGCTCTAAACCAATCGCACCCTCTTGCACTAAATCAAGAAGCTCAAGTCCTTGATTCTGATATTTTTTAGCAACACTTACAACCAAACGTAAGTTGGCTGCCATCATTCGATCCCTTGCGCGGCAACCCATTCGCACTTGATGGCGTTGCCTTGGAGTGCGCTCTGCTTCTTCTGTTTCCAGCAGCTGCTTCATGTGCTGCACTTGATGGGCAAGTTCGATTTCTTCAGCAGCAGTAAGCAGAGGAACCCTTCCGATATTGCTTAAGTACC
Source organism: Synechococcus sp. (assembly GCF_982614295.1). Taxonomy (NCBI): domain Bacteria; kingdom Bacillati; phylum Cyanobacteriota; class Cyanophyceae; order Synechococcales; family Synechococcaceae; genus Synechococcus; species Synechococcus sp. The sequence goes on along the minus strand of NZ_CEXBMR010000055.1, from coordinate 8,717 downwards.
AACCGATTGAATCCGTGCTCAATCTGCCAGTTGATTTAGAGCTGCTTCGTAATTGTGCAGGGCGAATCGAAGGTTTTTCACCTTCAGCTCGAGCCCCCAGTGGTGTCCCCATCACCCTGGCCTCTCAAATTAAATTAGGTCAGAACATAGCACTATTATCAGCTAATTTGTGTGTGATTTGGGGCAGTAATCCGCAAATCAACGCTAAATAAAATCTGCGGATTTGCTGCTGCTGCTCCTAAAGCAAGGGCACCACTGATTAACTATCTTGAAATAGCTAATAGTGGTCGGTTTAGGTATTGGTTTTTGTTTGGTTTTTGCTCATGATTCTTAGCTTTTATACATAAGAAACATCAGTTATTTGAGCCCTATCAATTTGATTAGCTGTTTTGCCCTTGAACTGCTTTCCAGTTTTCCATGAGCTCAAGTTGAGAGTTGTTTTCGTTTTCATTGCACAAGCGCTGCAAGAAATGACCATCCGGTTGCATATCCCAGGCACCCCGGTTGTCAGCTAGGTAAGTTTGCAGTAACTGCTCCAAGCTGCTACGAAGTTCAGGGTCTTCCACTGGAGTTATCGCTTCCACCCTGCGATCAAGATTGCGGCCCATCCAATCGGCGCTACCAATAAAAGCTTGAGCATCACCGCCATTGTTAAACCAAAAGATACGCGAATGCTCAAGAAAGCGTCCGATGATACTTATTACTGAAATATTGCTGCTATGGCCCTCTAGGCCTGGAAGCAAGCTGCATACACCTCTGATAATTAGTTCAATCTTCACTCCAGCTCTGGAAGCCTCATAAAGCAGTGAGATGATGCGAGGATCCACCAATGAATTCATTTTTACAATCATGTGAGCTTCTGTGCCGGCCTTGGCATGCTCGATTTCCCTTTTTATTAGAGATTCCATGCCGGCGCGCAAGGTAACGGGGGCCACCAAAAGTTTTCGGAAACTTTGTTGTTTTGAAAAGCCGGTTAGATAATTAAAAAGTTCCACTAAATCCTGCCCCAATTCAGGCCTGGCGCTAAGCAACCCCACGTCGGTGTAGAGCTTGGAGGTTTTGGAGTTGTAGTTACCAGTGCCCACATGCACGTAGGAACGCAGTTCCTCGCGTTCGCGCCTCAACACCAGAGTTACCTTGGTGTGGGTTTTAAGGCCGATAACGCCATAAACCACGTGAACGCCAGCATTTTCAAGCTGCCTAGCCCATTGAATATTATTTTCTTCATCAAACCTTGCTTTTAACTCTACTAATGCCATCACTTGCTTACCATTTTCAGCTGCAGTTATCAAAGAACTAATAACTTTTGAATCTTTAGATACACGATATAATGTCATTTTTATTGCTAATACATCGGGATCATCTGCAGCTTGGCCAATAAATTCCTCAACCGATGAACTAAATAGATCGTAGGGATGATGCAGAAGTACATCGCCGCGCTTTAAAACATCGAACACGCTTTCAAATTCCTCTGCTTTGATCGAACCGTCAGCGAGCAACGCTTTTTGGGCCCGTGCTAACGGTGCAGCGATGCGTGCCACTTGAGCAACGTATTTTAATTGCGGTAGCGCTACACCGGTGAGAGCAAATAAATCATCTAAGCCGAGGGGTCCATTAATGCGATATAGATCCTCCGCTTCTACCGCCATTCCTTCCATCAGTAGATCAACTACATCCTGTGGCATTTCATCTGTTACCTCCAAACGCACCACCTCTCCACCCATGCGTCTTTTACGTAATCCCTCCTGTAATGCCACCATTAAGTCGTCTGCTTCCAGTTCCCTTAATTCCAAATCTGCATCGCGAGTAACGCGGAAGAAATAGTGCCCTTCAATTGCCATGCCAGGGAAGAGCAGCGCGAGGTTGAAGGCCACCACCTGCTCTAGGGGAACGGCGCTGTAGAGAACGGGACCTGCTTGATCAGCAAGTTCTGTTGGTATTTTGATAAATCTTGGTATATTTTTCTGAGGTACTTTAACCCGCGCAAATTGTTGTTCTCCTGTTTCTGGATCGCGAATTAAAGCTGCGATATTAAGGCTTAAATTACTAATGAACGGGAATGGGTGAGCTGGATCAACGGCAAGAGGTGTTAAAACTGGAAAAATTGCAGCTCGGAAATGGTTGTTAATCCATTCTTTTTGCTTATTATTTAGCTGAGAGTAGTCTAATAGAAATACGCCATGTTCGGTTAATTTTGGTTTTAGCTCACCGCGATAGTGTTGTTGTTGTCGTTCTAAAACTGGCCTTAATTTTGATTGAATTGCCATTAGTTGTTGCAATGGCGTGAGTCCATCTGCGCTCGAGCTGGTAACACCAGCTTCCACTTGTGATTTCAAAGATGCCACCCGCACCATAAAAAATTCATCAAGATTGTTGCTAAAAATTGCGCTGAACTTAGCTTGCTCAAGCAACGGTGTTCGGCCGTCCATCGCCTGAGCTAGTACCCGTTCATTGAAATTAATCCAACCCAATTCACGATTTAGGTAGAGCTCTGGAGCTAGTGCAACGGCGGCCATGGGTTTAGGTGCCAATCACAAAACACTAATTGGCTTGTTTAAAGGTTCCGTTAGCAGTGAGAAAACTCACCCCCAGCAGCAAGGCTGCAGCCAACAAAAACGGACTGCTATAGCCCAGTTGTTCAAAGGCCAACCCCATCAAAGGCGGGCCAAGAAAACTGCCCAGGCTTTGCAAACCCTGCAGGCTGCCAAGGGCTGCTCCCTGGCCATCGCTATCAAGGCGCCTAGATACCAAACTGCGCAAGCAAGGTGTAACAAGCCCTGTGCCTAGGGCCAATATGGCAACGGCGCTAAAAACTACCGGTTGGGCATTGCCAATTGGGGCGGCAGGAATCAAGAGGCAACCAACTAACACCAGGCCAAGGCCAAATAATGTGAGCTTTTGTTCACCAAATTTTGAAACTAGGGGCCCGATTAATGCCCCTTGCACCACGGTTGCTACCACGCCAACGATCAGAAATGCGCTAGTGGCAGGGCCTGGCCCCCAATTAAATACCTGCTTAAAAAACAGCACCAGCACTGCGGTAAAACCGTTGAAGGCAAGAAAGAACAGAAAAAATGCCAGGCAGAGGCTGCCCACTTTTGGATTTTTAAACACCTTCAGCAGTTGAGTAAAAGGATTGAGTGCTCGTTTGCGAGGCAGGGCCCGCCTTTGATCTGCTGGATGGGTTTCTGGCAGCAAAAGCAACACCAACAGCAGATTTATTGCTGCAATTCCCACTGCAATCCACACCGGCAAAGTAACGCTCCAGCGGCTCAATATCCCAGCTAGGGCAGGCCCAAGAATGAAGCCCAGCCCAAAGGCCACCCCGATCAAACCAAATGCTTTGGCGCGATTTTCAGGGCTGCTGATATCAGCGAGCACAGCCCCAGCGCTTGCGGCAGTACCGCCACTGAACCCGTCTAATAACCGTCCGCAAAATAAAAGCGCCAGGGGCCAGGCACTGGCAATAGGCCAATCAATTTCTAAGGTAATTGCAAATAAACCAAGCCCCAGCACTGTGCCTGCAACGCAGCAAGCGATCACTGGGCGGCGCCCAAAGCGATCACTTAATGCACCAATCAATGGCGTTGCTAAAAATTGAGCCAGGGCATAACTACCAGCCAGCAAACCCAAGGTGGTGCCACTGCTGGTGAAACCAGCTAATAGAAATGGCAGCAGCGGAAATACCAGGCTTTCTCCCACCCGATCGTTCAGCAGCGTCACAAACACGCATAAAAGCGTGGACGGACGTTTCATTTGGTTTAAAGCCGGCGGGTATCAAAACTAGTGTTCAGCACCATCCACCCAAAAATTAAATAAATGCGCTTGATCGCCTCCTATCGCAATGCTGGCTATGAAGCCTTGGCTGATGCTGTAATCAGCTTTTTTGATCGCCGCTCCGATTTACAAGCCCCTGGTGTTGCCTTTGGTGTGGGTGCCAGCTCGCAAATGGAAGCGACCAAACGCTCCACCGATATCAGCTTGGTGGCGATTGATCGCAGTGATCCAGAAGCTTTTGCTTTGGCAGATGTAATTGTGCGAGGCGTTAGAGCCGGGCTGAATCGATATTTAGAAGAAAGGCCCCTGCTGCTGCAATGCAGCCCTGAGCAGCAGCTATTTGTGAATCCAATTTTTAATTTGCAGCGTTATGCGCCGGGTGAGGGTTTTAAAGCTTGGCATTGTGATTGGACCATCAGCCCAGAGGCCACGGAACCGGTGCATCGGTTGTTGGCCTGGATTCTTTATTGCAATGATCTACCTCAAGGGGGAACTGAATTTCATTGGCAGGATCATCACGAGGAGGCAGAACGGGGCAAATTATTGATATTTCCGGCCGGTGTATCTCACATCCATCGCGGCAGGATTAGTAATGTTCACACCAAAACCATTGCTACTGGTTGGATAAATGCTGGAACGGAGGCGTTGTATCTCAAGCGTTTGGCAAACGGGCCGGAATTGTTGTGATGTCCCGATCGCGCCGCACCGCCTGCCATACCTCAACAGCTTCCGATCGCATTAATTGCTCGGGGGCAAGATTCTTTAATTGATCAGGCTTTTGTAAATCAAAACCGATTGCTTGATCGTCGTAGATGTCGTTGTAGTCGTCCCAACCGGCAGCATAGTAAATCTTTTTTATACCAGCCCAAGCTGCTGCCGCATAACACATCGGGCAACATTGGCAGCTTGTATAAAGAATGCAGCCACTTAAATCCCAGCTATTTAATACCTTGCAAGCAGCGCGAATCGCATTGATTTCGGCGTGGGCGGTGGGATCATTATCGCGACCAACACTATTGCCAGCAACAGCAATTAACTCGTTGTTTTTAACAACAACTGCTCCAAATGGTTCGCCGCTGCGTTCCTCTAATGCTGTGCGCTGCATTGCTGCAATCGCCATGGCCATAAAGGTGTTATGGGCTGAATTATTGATGTGGTCCATCGAAAAATTGGGCCAAGGGCGATTGATGCAGCTTAATACAAAGCTTTTTAAGCTCTAGCTTTTTGTAGTTATGATTTTTTCTGCCAAACTAAGGCTTAAATCCGCTATCGCCAAAGCTTTGTTGCCATCAATAACTGTGTAGTGTTCTGTTGGAATCCAGTCTACATCGCCATAAAAGGATAGTTCTCTTTGCGCTCGTAACCAGTGAGATCCAGCTGCTAATTGTCTAAATTTATCTCCTAATTCTTGCGCTTCTCTAACTAAATCACTCCAACCTTCACGGTTTGCCAGAAGAGTTAAAATTTCTCTGCGAAGTTGAGCTTTTTTAAGGTAAGACCTGCTTAATTCGGCCCCTGTCAAAACCAAACCTCTGCTGCAGGGCGTACCGTTGGGGTGAGACGCCAATACCAGCTATCACCCCAAGGAATACGTTTACTTCCTTGTGCATCTAAGCGATCGCGATAGCGCTGCAGGAATTCTAATGCCCACCCATCTGGATCAAATAGAATAACTCCGTCAATACTAATATCTAAAAAGATTGGTCCTCCTTGTTCAGCTTCTGCCGCAGAACGCAAATGAAATTGCAACTCCGGCCTATTGCCTATTGCGCTGTTTGATGCAATTCGAACTTGATCACAACCTCCGTGATCATCGCGAGATTTAAATTGCCTTTCTCTCAATATTACTAATAAATCTATATCTGAAAATTGATTTGCCTCTCCCCTTGCCACTGAACCAAATAAAACCACAGCAAGCAGTTGGGATCCATGGCTTCAACAGAACCTTTGCTTAGATTACTCTGCAAACTGTTGGTAGTGATTTATCTAAAATGAGCGAACTAACTCATCTCAATACTGCTGAAGAAGTGCATATGGTGGAAGTTGGCGATAGACCCAACAGCCGCCGTCAAGCTCCTAGAGCAAGTTTTATCTGGCAATACAAAAATGGGTGAAGTGTTGGCCGCTTAAACCTCTACGCCATTGCCTAATGCAACTAGGAAAAGACCTACAACCCGTTCTCGCTATCGAAGCTGTTGATTTATTGGCGCGTTTGCCCCGGCCCCGGCAGGGCCTCAGCGCATTACGCGCGGCGGCAACCCCAACAGATTTGTTGCTTGTGCTCCATGGCCGGGCTGGTGGTTCGATTCCGGCTGAAATTGATCAACTAGCTGCTGAATTACAGATAGCAAGGGGAGGACGGGTGTTTTTGCAGGCGTTAACCGATGAGCAGGCCCCAATGCAGGCCCTCAATTTTCCGCCAGCCCCAATCACTTTGGTGCCCTTATTTCAATTGCCTGGTCAGCATGTTCAATTTGATGTGCCCGACATTGCAGCCCATTGGCGCAGCCATGGCTGGCCGCTGCGGCGCCTGCCTTTTCTTGGGGCATGGCCCCTTTGGCAGCAGGCGATTGGTTCAGCATTGCAGGCGGCACGAACTGAGGGCTTAAGGCCCCTATTGCTGCATCATCCCCTTAGCGGCAGCCTGGCTTTTCGGTATGTGCAACTGCTAGAGCAGCGATTTGAGGCACCCTGCCAGCCTTGGTGTGAGCCTGCCCAGCTCTACATTGATCCCACTGAACCCCAGCTGCTTGTGCCCCTGGCCATTGCAGCAAATCAAATCAGCGCTGCTTTGCAGGCAACAGACTGGCCAGTTGCTATGCAGCTTTGGCCGCCCCTTTTGCAACAACAGCATTTTTATTCCTCACTGCTGAAGCAGTTGGTTTCCCTGCCATGACTACTGCACCAACCTTTGGCATTGTTTATTTGGTGGGTGCAGGCCCAGGTGATCCTGAATTATTAACGCTACGGGCCCATCGGCTACTGCAACGTTGTGATGCCCTAGTGCACGACTCTCTTGTACCGCTGGAATTACTAGAACTGGTGCCTGCAACATGTTCTGTGCATTGCGTGGGCAAGCGGCGCGGATTTCATTCCGTACCGCAACCGAGCACTAATGCCTTAATGGTGCAACTTGCCGCTACGCACCGCTGTGTGGTGCGGCTTAAAGGCGGTGATCCCTTTCTGTTTGGTCGTGGTGCAGAAGAAGCGGCATATCTTGTTAGCAAAGGTGTGCCGGTTGAGGTGGTGCCTGGGATCACAGCCGGTATTGCGGCTCCTGCCTATGTGGGGATACCAGTTACCCATCGCAAAGCAGGTTCCTCCGTTACTTTTGTGACCGGTCATGAGGAAATTGATAAAGCTCGCCCCGGTGTTGATTGGCGCGGCTTAGCTCGCAGTAGTGATGGCCTTGTTATTTATATGGGTTTGCATAATTTGCAACATATCTGCGATGAATTACAGGCCGGTGGTTTAGCTCCCACCACCCCAGCAGCAATCATTCAGCAAGGCAGTGTGAATGGCCAAAAACAACTAATCGCCAGTTTGGAAGATCTTGCTAGCGCGGCGGCAGAACAAAATTTTGGTGCACCTTCAATTGTGGTTATTGGTGAAGTGGTATCCCAGCGGGTGCCGGCCTGCGCGCCAATGCCTGCGCCGGTAACGATGCCGCAACCATTGGTTTAATTTTTCTTATTTTTTTACTACGCGAAAAGTGAGATTTAGGCGTGCTTCTTTTACACGTAAGCGGCGAGGTATTGCATGCAACCAATGTTGTTGGGTGGGGTAATCCATTATTAACAAATCGCCGTGATTTAGTTCTATGTTGATCGTTTTTTGGCTGCCGGGCTCGCAACTACGGGCTTTTGGTTTAAATCGAAATGTACGGCTGGCCCCAAGGCTGAGGGAGGCTATTGGCGCAAGTGGATCTAGTTCCGCTTCATCGTCTGCATGCCAACCCATGGCATCAGTGCCATTGCGGTAGTAGTTAAGCAGCAGAGAATTAAAGGGGCTGCCAGTAGCAGTAATGATCTGCTGGCGGATCGCTGTAACTATTGGCGACCAGGATTCAATTATGTTTTCTAATTTTGAATAGCGATAGCTGCAGCCTGGATCCGCCATCCAGCAGGTGAGCCTTGGCAAGAGATGGCGGCGTCCAAATAATTCGATGTGTTCCTGTTTCCAGGGCACTTCTGTAATTAGTTGCTCGAGCCAGTAGTTGGCAGTAGCCCTGGGAGCCCAACCAGGCCAATGCCGCAAATTAGGAGCTGATGAATCTGGCAAGGTAATCAACGCCACTACAGCCGATACCATAAAAAAGGCGACCCCAGATAGAGCCGCCTGCCTTTCCCATGCCCCAACCTTCTCAGGCTGGATGCATAGTTTGTGATTAGCAAGCCACGGCTGTTGTGCTTAAAAGCACTAAATCCGTAACAATGCACCCAACAACAAATTGTTTTTTTTGGCTTACTGGCATCAACTTGATTAGTTGCTATGGCTACTGCACCAATGTTTGAGCTAGTGCCCTATGAACGCTTTCGCGATACTCCAGCGGTGCGTTTTTTTGATATCACCGTTGCTGCTTCCAATGCCCGCGATTTAGTAATCCATAGCGGCCCGGCGGTTAGTCCCCCCAATGAGGACACCACAGGGGCGTGGCAGTTTTATTTGCATCCCCACCAGGAAGACAACCTCCTAGCTCTGCACGGGGGCCGCACTTTTTATTTAGTGAACCTCGGTTGGAATTATCCGTACCACATAGTTCGCTTAGATACCGGTGGCGATATCTTGCGCATTCCACCGGGTACTTTCCATCGCTCAGTTTCAGATCTAGATGGATCAGTGGTTTTAAACCAAGCGGTACGCGAACCAGGGGCCACCGTGGCCAGTGAATTTCGCGTTTATAACAGCCGCCTGATACCACGTTTATTTGGTATTACCTT
>NZ_CEXBMR010000054.1:0-10999 GCF_982614295.1 Synechococcus sp. | reverse complement strand
TATCGGGTTGGGTGGCAGCTAATGGGGGCAATATCCGCCACGCTGATCACCACACAGATGGAGGTGCTGGTTTATTTCTTAGCAGGATCGAATGGGACCTAGATGGCTTTGGCCTGCCGCGTGAGGCTATTCCTGCAGCAGCAACTGCTCTTGCCCAGCGGCTTGGTGGTGATGGCCAATTGCACTTTTCCGATCATCTGCCTCGGGTGGCTCTATTTGTTAGTAAGCAAGACCATTGCCTGCTAGATCTTCTCTGGCGCACTAAGGCTGGTGAATTGCCGATGCAGGTGCCCCTTGTGATTAGTAATCATCCGGATTTGCGGCAAATAGCTGAGAATTTTGGCGCCCGGTTTGAGCTACTTGAAATCAATGCCGCCACAAAAGCAGAAGTAGAACAACGTCAATTAACTTTATTAAGGCAGGAAACTATTGAGCTGGTGGTGCTTGCTAAATATATGCAGGTGTTAAGCGCTAATTTTTTACAGAATTTCCCAACGGTAATAAATATCCACCATTCTTTTCTGCCCGCTTTCACGGGCGCGCGGCCCTATCAAAGGGCCTGGGAGCGCGGTGTGAAATTGATTGGTGCCACCGCCCACTACGTAACGGAAGATCTAGATGCAGGGCCGATTATTGAGCAGGCCACTGTTCATGTGAGCCATCGGGATGATGTGGAGGATTTAATCCGTAAAGGCAGGGATATGGAACGTTTAGCCCTTTCACGGGCAGTGAGATTGCACATATGCGATCAGGTAATGGTTTATCGCGGTCGCACAGCGGTGTTTGACTAGCTCAATGCGGTTTGCAGCCATAAATACCTGGGTGCAGGGGCAACGGCCGGCGGCAGCCACGGCATCGGGCTGGATTGCATTTCAATTTGGCGTTTTTTTGTTGCCCAGCAGTTTGTTGCTGGCGGTGCCGCCTCTGTTTTGGGCCCTGTTGCAAGGCAGCCGTTGTAAGCGGCGCCCGTGGTGGAACGATCGCCTTAACCGCGTTTTTTTATTGATCGCAGTGTTAATGCTGCTTGGTGCAAGCCGTGCATTCAGTGGCTGGTTGGCTTGGTTTGGCCTAATGAATTGGCTGCCATTTTTTTGGGGTTTTTGGGGTTTCCAGCCCTATGTAGCCACCGCTGAGGGGCGACGGCGGATCGCTTTGTTATTTGTTTCCGGCACGCTACCGGTGATTTTTACCGGTCTGGGCCAGTTATGGCTTGGCTGGAGTGGTCCCTGGCAAGCCCTTGGCGGTTTGTTGATTTGGCATATGGCCCCAGGGGGCATGCCGTCAGAGCGGTTATCGGGCTTATTTGATTACGCCAATATCGCCGCTGCTTGGTTGGCATTCAGTTGGCCTTTGCTTTTAGCTGCAACATTTGAATGTTTCGCCAGGTTTCAGGCTGGTAAAGCCCGCTGGCAGCTGCCGCTGTTGTTGATTTTTCTAATTGCTCAATTGACAGCCCTTTATCTCGCCGACTCCCGCAATGGCTGGGGAGCAGCAGTGCTGGCCTTGCCTTTGGTGCTGGGCCCGGCCCGTTGGTTGTGGTTACTGCCGCTAATCCTGCTGTTGCTATTACCGGTGGGATTTGCTGTGTTGCCAGTAATCCCGGATTTCATACAACAGCCCGCCCGCGCTTTGGTGCCAGAGGCGATTTGGGGCCGGCTTAGCGATCTGGCTTTTAGTGATAGACCCCTAGCTTCCACCCGCTTGGGGCAATGGACGGTAGCGGCGGGATTAGTTGCCGAACAACCCTGGCTGGGCTGGGGGGCAGCTGCTTTCAGCTTGATTTATCCCTCGCGAACGGGGGTATGGCATGGCCATCCCCATAATTTGCCCTTGGATCTAGCGATCAGCCACGGCTGGCCGGTGGCTGTGTTGGTGGTGGGAGTAGTGGCTTGGCTTTTGTTGCGTTCTGCCCGCTTGGGTATGGCAACTGGGCCTGTATTTGAGCGTGCATGGTGGGCGTCAGTATTAATTTTGGTGTTACTACATTCCAGCGATTTGCCGCTCTACGACGGGCGAATCAATGTGGCCGGTTGGTTATTACTGGCTGGATTACGCCTTAAATCCAGTTAATGTTACTACTGCTAAGGGTTGTGACCCCATTAATTAGTGCGATCATTTCGTCTTGATTTTTACCACTTAACTGTAGGTTGCCGCTGTTATTGCGATCCCAATAAAGCGAAAGATTGCCACTGCTAACAGTTGTTAGATAGCTACCACTGAGGAGCTGTAATTTATCATCGATTAAACTAAAATCAGTAATCAGTGCGTAGTCGCTGCTTCCAGAATTGGCTTTCAAATTATCGTTGTAAAAGACACCTCTTGAATCGCCAAGTACAAACACATCCTTGCCGGCACCTCCAGTAAGTGTATCTATTTGCCCCTTCCCTAATCTAACGGCGGTGGCGCCTTTTTTAACCACTCCGGTAATTATATCGTTACCATCTCCACCTAAAATTTTATCGTTGCGAGTGCTGCCCCAAAGTACTAAATTTAATGGTGTTGAGGCTTTAGATGTATCAGCAATTGATACAGTTGCAGTAGATCCAACCTGCAAAGTGCGCGAAGAATCAGAATATAGTTTTATAGAAAGCGCTTCAGTACCTTCTGTTAATAGATCATTCTTTATTGTATGAGAGAAAGTAAATTTACCAGTAGAATCTATTGCGCCTTCTCCAGTGAGGGAGCCTGCTGAGAAATCTGCAATTGTTATTCCAGTGCCACTTAATGCGTAATAAAGTTTGCTGCCAGTTACAAGATTAGTTGTGGTAACTTTACTCGTAATAACTGCACCTTCATTAATGCTGCTTGCCGATGGGGTGAGGGTGTAGGAAGTAACAGGTGTTTGCGATGTATCTTTGATGATTACTGATGCAGTATCCCCAACCTGTTTTGTACGCTTACTATCCGAAAAGAGTTTGATCTCCAGGGTCTCATCACTCTCTGTCTTTAGATCGCTCTTGATGGTGTGAGCAAATTTAAATGCACCCTTGGAATCCACCTTTGCTAAACCAGTTAAGGCACCTTTGGAGAAGTCACCCTTATCGATGCCAATACCACTTAAGGAGTAATAAAGTCTTGTTCCTGACTTAACACCAGTTGTAGCGACAGTCGTAGTTAGTACAGCACCTTCATTGAGCGTGGTTGCTGATGGGGTAAGGGTATAGGTGGGAGTCGTAGAGGTTTTAGATGTATCAGCAATTGATACAGTTGCAGTAGATCCAACCTGCAAAGTGCGCGAAGAATCAGAATATAGTTTTATAGAAAGCGCTTCAGTACCTTCTGTTAATAGATCATTCTTTATTGTATGAGAGAAAGTAAATTTACCAGTAGAATCTATTGCGCCTTCTCCAGTGAGGGAGCCTGCTGAGAAATCTGCAATTGTTATTCCAGTGCCACTTAATGCGTAATAAAGTTTGCTGCCAGTTACAAGATTAGTTGTGGTAACTTTACTCGTAATAACTGCACCTTCATTAATGCTGCTTGCCGATGGGGTAAGGTTATAGGTGGGAGTTGCTGTTGGTGGGATACCATTTATTTTACTGATAGCAGCCGCCACATCCAATCTACCTCCGCTTAAAGTTTTTCCAGAAAGGGAATTTGTTGCTACCGCTGATTGCAATAGTGCATCTTTTAGTTGTTGCGCAGTTGCCTGTGGCGCAGCAGCAGCCATCAAAGCTAAGGCTCCTGTTACGTGGGGAGTAGCCATAGATGTTCCACTATATGTGCCGTATTGATTGCCAGGTAATGTAGATAGTATCGAAGATCCCGCCGCTCCAAGATCTACACTTACTGCACCATAGTTAGAAAAACTAGATAATGCACCAGTGCTTGTTAATGATGCAACAGCTATTACATTTGAATTTGTGTAATTTGAAGGATAATTTTGATAGATATCATTGTTATCACTAATTCCATCACTGCCTCCATTGCCCGCTGCTGCAATGAATAGTAGGTTTTGATCACTCGCTCGTTTAATACTATCTGCCAAAGCTTGCGAATATCCGCCGCCGCCCCAAGAGTTATTCGTTCCAATAAATCTGCATGATTCGTTGCGACTGGTGGCCTGTACTTTTGCTGTAGTAAAATAATCTGTGGCTCTTACCGCAGAACTTAGAGAGCCGCTGCCTGCACCGCTCAATGTTTTTAGAGCGATCATTTGAGTCTGCCAATTTAGGCCTGAAACGCCAGTATTATTGTTACCTATTACTCCAATTGTGCCCGCAACATGAGTTCCATGACTGTTATCATCATAAGGATCATTATCTTTATTGACAAAATCCCAACCAATTAAATCATCGATGTATCCATTGATGTCATTATCTTTACCGTCTTCCCAGCCAGACTGATTATTCAATAAATCTCCAGCATCTATATAGCCATTCGTGTTCCAATCCTTGAGATTTGCGCTTGGGTTTGTTAAATTGATACTGCTGTTTAAATCTCGAAATGTTATTAAGCCATCTTTGTCTGTGTCTTGCAGAAAGGAGAAGAAGCTCAAGCTTCGGATTTCTCCCTGATTTAGCCAAATATTTAGGTAAAGATCTTGGTGAGTATAGTCAATTCCACTGTCAATAATACCCGTTACTATTTTGCTGCTACCAATATAATTTTGATCCCACGCGGTTGTTGCCTTGCTGCCATAATTACCTTGCATGCCCCATAAATTATTAATCTTTGGGTCGTTGCTCATAGCTTGGATACTTATAGTTTGATTTGGTTCTGCGAATATTACTGTTGCTTCATTGCTGAACTCTTTCTGTAACTGACTTAGGCTGCGGTTACTTTTTTTATTGATTACTACTTCCAGAACTCCAGTGCCACTGGTTTTCATGGCTTTTGTATGCAGAGTTTCAACCACCTCTGTTTCAAGTTGCTTATGAATTTGGGCTCTAATTGTAGTTGTAGCTTCAGCAGACCATTGCACTAACAGTTCATCTTTTGCTAGGGCTTCGGTTTTTTTAAAGTGGCGTGTTCGAGTTTCTTCAGGGGCAGCAAACGTACTTGCAACCTTCAAAGAAGCTGATTTTGCTCCTTTTTGGGCGAATTCTATTTTTGCCATGTTGTGGTACCTTTATGTGTTTTGACACTAGCAGCAAACCGTTAAATTTTGCCCCCCAAATGACCCACCAAGGTGGCCTTAGCTAGGGGCCCCTCCAGGTGATCCCAAGGCAGCACCACCGAGGTGTTCCAGGTGTTATGGATTAGTTCCTGCCAAGGCGGCAGGGTATTGGCATGCTCTCGATAGGCCTTTTTCCAACCCCCTAGGCTGTTGTTTTGGCTGCCAACTGCTGCAATAACTGGCGCTAAGCGGCGATCAGAACGGGAAAATAGGGCCTGAATCACACTCCAGCCATAGCTTTCAGGCCGCAGTTCAATCCCCTTTGGTTGCAGGCGTTTGGCAAGTAGCTTTAGGCGTTTTTCTGCTTCTGGCCGCACGCCATACCATTGAAAAGGGGTATGGGCTTTGGGCACAAAAGTGCTAACTCCAAGGGATAAACGTAGGCCGGGGGTTGCTCTTTTAAGGGCTATTAAAAGATCAGCAGTGGCTTCCACATCGCTTTCTTCTTCTGTTGGTAAACCCACCATTCCATATAGCTTTAGGCCTGTTAATCCGCCCTCTTTTGCATATCTGGCAGCGGCATAAATTTCATCAGTGTTTAGTTTTTTATTAACTACTTCCCGCATTCGCTCGCTACCGCTTTCAATCGCAATCGTGAGCGATTTACCACCTCTTTTTGCGAGGATTTGAGCTAATTGAGGCGTAACAGTGGCGGCGCGCACTGAACTCACACTTAGGCGAATACCATCAAAACGATCTTGAGCTAGCCAGCTGAGTAGATCGTTGAATTGAGGATGCTGGGTAACGGATGCACCGAGCAGGCCAAGCCGGGCAGTGGCTTTTAAACCCAGTTCCACCGCTGGGATCAGGTTTGCTTCTAGTGATGGCGTGCGAAACGGCAGGGTTAGGTAACTGGCTAAGCAAAAGCGGCATAACTCCGGGCAACTACGAACCACTTCCACCATATGGATTGAGGGCCAGGCAGCTTCTGGAGTGATTACTTCTGAATGGGTGAGGTTTTTCCCGCGCCAGGTTTGTTTAGCCACTGTTGCTGGAATGCCTGCCTCTATAGGTTCCACTCGTTCCAGCACACCTTCTTTGGAATAGCGCGGCACATAAAGGCTCGGCACATAAACGCCAGGCAGCTGGGCTAGTTGTCGTAAGCGTTGGCTGCGTGTTGCATTGCGATGCAATTGCAGCGCATCAATAAATGCTGGTAGAAGATCTTCTCCATCTCCAAGCAGCACCACATCAAAAAAAGGTGCTAACGGTTCTGGGTTTGCAGTGAGAACAGGGCCACCGCCAAATACAAGGGGATCGTTTTCACCTCGTTGGCTTGCCCAGATCGGAATTCGCTGTTGTTGCAGAAGATCAAGCAACACAGGGCCATCTAGTTCCCAACTCAAGGAAAGACC
The DNA here is from genome assembly GCF_982614295.1 of Synechococcus sp. Classification (NCBI taxonomy): domain Bacteria; kingdom Bacillati; phylum Cyanobacteriota; class Cyanophyceae; order Synechococcales; family Synechococcaceae; genus Synechococcus; species Synechococcus sp. Next base: position 4,525 of record NZ_CEXBMR010000054.1, on the reverse strand, counting down.
AAATAGATCGCAATGGCGATGCAATGGGTCGCCTTGATCTGTAAACAAACGGCGCACATCCACATCAGGCCGCTTGGCAAGGGTTGCCCATACCACTTGATAGCCCAAGCTTGTGATCCCAACGCTGTAGGTGCTAGGGAATGCCAGCACTGTTTTCAGTGCCCCCAGCTGCGGCTGGGCTGGTTCAAACAGCAGGGTTTCCTGGTTCAGGGTGTTAACAGGCTTTGCATTAACTCAGTTTGGCCTGGCGGCCTAGTTTGGGTGTTATTTCTGTAAATGCATTTCCCAATCCTTGGTGGATGCTCGGAATTAAATAGCAAAAAAATCAAAAAATCAGATAATCAGGCTTCAAATGCTGTACGCTTTAACGTACGTTATTATAGGAAAACTATGGCGAGCATTACGGCTACGGAGGCTCGCAAGAGGCTTTATGCCCTAATTGATGAAGTGGGGCAGTTTCATGTAGCCGTTCAGATCACTGGCAAGCGCGGTAATGCCGTACTGCTTTCAGAGCCCGACTGGCTTGCCATTCAAGAAACTCTGTATTTGGTTTCGATCCCTGGGATGCGCGACTCGATCCTTGAGGGGATGGACACTGATGTTCATGGGCTCAGCAGCGAACCAGGTTGGTGAGCTGGAGTGTTTTGTTCACCAAGCAGGCGCAGAAGGATGCCCGCAAACTTGCTTCTGCTTCGCCAACGCTCAAAGCCAAAGCGCAGGAGCTGCTAGATGTGATCGCCCAAAATCCCTGCCAGCAACCGCCGCCCTACGAGCTTCTGGTGGGTGATCTACGTGGAGCTAGCTCCAGGCGCATCAACATCCAACATCGGCTCGTCTATCAGGTGCTTGATAAAGAACACATCGTGAAAATATTGCGGATGTGGAGCCATTACAACTGAACTCTACTAATGCAGGCATAATAAGTACGAACGTTTTTAAATGTAGGTTTAATTAATTGAAATTAAATTAGGAGAAGTTTAGATAGAAGCTGCAGCGTAAGACCTATCACTGATAAGCCTTGATTTGATCAAAATTTAGATAGCGATAGAGCTCTTGCTGGTTTGGATCGATTTTTTTTACTGCCATCGCAAGGTATATATCTTTGCTTGGAATCCTGCCGAGTTGAGCACACACCGCCGCCAATTCTGCGCTACCTAAATACACCTGGGCACCATCACCAAGGCGGTTATTAAAATTTCGGGTACTAGTGGAAAATACCGTGGTGTTGTTTTCTACCCTGGCCTGATTGCCCATGCATAGGGAACATCCAGGCATTTCCATGCGGGCACCACTCGCTTCAAATATTGCGTAGTAGCCCTCCTCTTTTAACATCGCTTCATCCATGCGGGTAGGCGGGCAGACCCAGAGTTTTGCGGCATTTGCTCCCTCGTCTTTTAATAGGGTTGCAGCGGCGCGGTAATGGCCAATATTTGTCATGCAACTGCCAATAAATACCTCATCAATTTGATCGCCAGCCACTTCGCTAAGGGTTTTTACATTATCTGGATCGTTGGGGCAGGCAAGAATTGGTTCAGTGATTTGATTTAGGTTGATTTCAAGCACCGCTGCATATTCGGCATCCTCATCTGCCTCAAGTAGCACTGGATTTGCTAGCCACGCTTCCATCGCTTTGATCCGCCGCAATAAAGTACGGCTATCGCCATAACCTTTGCTAATCATATTATTAAGCAGAGCAATATTACTGCGCAAGTACTCACTTACTGTGGCGATACTCAGCTTGATTGTGCTGCCGGCGCAGCTGCGTTCCGCGGTGGCATCAGTTAACTCAAATGCCTGTTCTAATTTTAAATCTGGTAGCCCTTCAATTTCCATAATGCGGCCAGAAAAAACATTTATTTTGTTTGTTTTTTCTACTGTTAGTAGCCCTTGCTTGATTGCCATATAGGGAATTGCATTCACCACATCTCGCAGGGTTACACCTGGCTGCAATGAGCCGCTGAACTTCACCAGCACCGATTCCGGCATATCCAATGGCATCGCTCCGATCGCTGCCGCAAAAGCCACCAGGCCGGAACCGGCCGGGAATGAAATACCTAAAGGGAAACGGGTGTGGCTATCACCGCCGGTTCCAACAGAATCGGGCAGCAACATGCGATTTAACCAGCTGTGGATGATGCCATCACCTGGCCGCAAGGCCACGCCCCCTCTGGATTCAATGAAATCTGGTAATTCGGCGTGGGTTTTGAGATCTACCGGTTTGGGATATGCGGCGGTGTGGCAAAAGCTTTGTAATACAAAATCAGCGGAAAAACCCAGGCAGGCCAGTTCTTTCAATTCATCACGGGTCATCGGGCCTGTGGTGTCTTGGCTGCCAACGGTGCTCATCAACGGTTCGCAGCTGCTGCCAGGCCTAACTCCAACAAGCCCGCAGGCCTTACCCACCATTTTTTGCGCTAAAGTAAAACCCTTAATACTTTCAATAGTAGAATTTGGGCGTATAAATACATCAGATATTGGCATGGCAAGTTGCATTCTTACCTTGTCTGTTAAGGCGCGACCAATTAATAGTGGTATACGCCCGCCCGCCTGCACCTCATCACATAATGTTGTTGGTTTTAATGCAAATTTAGCGATTATCTCCCCGCACTTTTCTTCTCCAATCGCTCGCTCTATCGTTCCTTCATAGGGCCGTATTGTGATCAAATCACCTGTATTTAATTGACTTACATCACATTCAATAGGTAGTGCCCCTGAGTCTTCAGCGGTGTTGAAAAATATCGGGGCGATTTTATTCGCTAAAATCACCCCACCGCTTCGTTTATTTGGAACATGGGGAATGTTGTTGCCAATGTGCCACAACACCGAATTAATTGCTGATTTACGTGAACTTCCAGTGCCTACTACATCTCCCACATAGCAAATCGGATAACCCGTTGCTTTTAACTTAGTTAATTCCTCTAAACCCCCTGGCATGCGCGTTTCCAGCATCGCTTGGGCATGTAACGGAATATCTGGACGGGTAGTGGCATGGGTGGCAGGTGATAAATCATCGGTGTTTGTTTCTCCTGCAACCTTGAATACTCGAACGGTTATTTCCTTCGCTAGGGGCGCCTTTTTGTTAAACCATTCAGCTGCCGCCCAGCTATCAACCACCTGCTTTGCATATCGATTACTAATTGCTAATTCCATTACATCGTGATATGCCTCATAAACAAGCACCGTGCTGCTTAACGCTTCCGCTGCAGCTGCCGCAATCGTTTGCTTTTGGTTTGATAGCAATTCAATTAGAGCTGCCACGTTGTAGCCGCCGATCATTGTGGCGAGCAGCTGCACCGCCTTTTCTCCACTCACAAGCGGGCTGGCTAGTTCATCTTTTGCTACCGCTGCCAACCAGCTGGCCTTCACATAGGCCGCCTCATCCACCCCAGGGGGGATTCGTTCACTCAGCAGCTGGAGCAAGAAGGTGCCTTCCCCCTCGGGTGGTTGCTGCAATAACTCAGTAAGCGCTTGGGTTTGTGCGGCATCAAGTGGCAGTGCTGGCACACCGAGGACTTCACGGGCACTAGCGGCAGCGCGATAGGCGATGAGCATCTGCTATTCAAATTATTTGTTCCTATTCTTCACCCTTTAGGGTGCAAAGGAGCTGGCACCTGTGCCCCGTTATGCAGCCCACCTCTGATCTGCATGTGGTGGAGACCCGCCCACTGGTGGCTCCCGTTATTTTGCAGAGCGACATGCCCCTCACCGAAAGGGCTGCCCTCACTGTGCGTAATACGCGAGCGCGGATCAAACGCATCCTTGCGGGAGAAGACCATCGCTTACTGGTGATCGTTGGCCCCTGTTCTGTTCACGACCTTGGTGCTGCGGAAGAATATGCAGGTGCCTTGGTGCAAATCCGTGAACGGTTGCAGGCGAGTTTAGAAATTGTGATGCGGGTTTATTTCGAGAAGCCTCGAACCACCGTTGGTTGGAAAGGATTGATTAATGATCCCCATCTCGATGGCAGCTACGACATCAATACAGGTTTGCGGCGAGCGCGCAATTTGTTATTGCAGTTTGCTGAACGTGGTTTACCTGCTGCCACTGAACTGCTTGATCCTGTGGTGCCCCAATACATCGCTGATCTAATCAGCTGGACCGCCATTGGCGCCCGCACTACTGAAAGCCAAACTCACCGGGAGATGGCTTCTGGTTTATCGATGCCAATCGGCTATAAAAATGGCACTGATGGCAGCCTCACTGTTGCAATTAACGCAATGGAAGCCGCTTCTCGCCCCCATCATTTCCTTGGCATCAACCGCCAAGGCCATGCAGCCATTGTTTCCACCACCGGTAATCCGGATGGTCATTTGGTGTTAAGGGGTGGTGGCAGTGGCACCAACTACCACCCAGAGGCGATCTCTGCAGCTGAAAATCAGTTGCAGGCAGCAGGTTTGCCCCACCGGGTGATGGTGGATTGCAGCCATGGCAATTCAAATAAGGATTACCGCCGCCAAGGGGAGGTGTTAGAAGCGGTGGCAGCCCAGGTAAAGCAAGGCGGCAGTGCAGTGATGGGAGTGATGCT
>NZ_CEXBMR010000053.1:0-11473 GCF_982614295.1 Synechococcus sp. | reverse complement strand
AGTTGCATACGGGTATATTTATAATATCCCACGACGCCATGCATAGAGTTTTATATAAGAAAAGTATTTTTTGGAATGATTTTATTGGCAAAGTTATGTTATTTTGTTATGCAGCTCTTTCATATAATCAACTTTTTTTAATGCACCAAAGGCACCACTACAACCCGACGGGCTCTGCTGATCCCGATTTCCCTAGCTCTCCTTCAGATGGGCTTTTAAGCTGGTATAAACAATTTATGGTTGGTTATCTAGGCACCTCTCAAATGCTTGCTTTGATAGGCATTTGGTTCCTTCTTGCTATAGCTCTTGGCCCATCGTCAATATACAACATATTATTATTTTGCATTATTCCCCTGTTTTTAAGTTCCTTCCAACTTTTTATATTTGGCACTTATTTGCCCCATAGAAAACTTCATTTAAACTTAAATACGCATACGAGAAGCATTGATCTACCGGTTTGGCTTTCGTTGTTAGCCTGTTATCACTTTGGTTACCATCAAGAACATCATGATCATCCAACTCTTACTTGGTTTGAGCTGCCGGCAGCCCGCAAACGTTCTCGGTTACTCGCGATCGGATAGGCTTTGAATTACAATATTATAAGAATAATTTTGGAATATGGTCGACACTGTGCTGGATGGCTGGACAGAAATTGAGCAGGGTATTGCGCGAACTGCTTTTGATCGGGCCTACACACGTTCTATCGATCAGCTAGCGGCTTCTGTAAGGGCGAAATCCGAGGCTCTCAGCAGTGCTGAAACAATATGGGAACTACACGATTTTTTAAGCATCCAAAGGCACACAATTGAAGGAAGCTTTGATTTCCGCCCTGAAGGGATTCTTTTTGTTTTCGCGAGACTTGTAAAAGATGAATTATTAAATATTGATGAACTTGATGGTTTAGGAATTGATAAATTATCCAAAATCACAGCAATGGCTAAATTCTAATTTTCTTGTAAAGACAAAATTATCAATTTCTTGCTTAAATTTTTCGTTTACAAGGCGCATGTTATCTTAATATTATTTAAATATTCAATTGTATGGCGCCATTACTTCCTGGGCAAGTAGATAAACCTTGGCTGGCAAGGGGTTTGAAAATTCTGGGTGGAATTGGCCTTGCAGTTGGCTTGATTTCTTTGATGCCATATCTTTTGTTTTTTAGCTTGCTGACTGCGCTTCTACTGATTCCCGTATTGCGTCGCTTGAGATCAGAACTAAACCAAACAATCAACATAACTCCCACTCCCCTCACAGACATAACTCCCTGGCACCAGAAATTGATCAAAAAAATCAACGGTTGGCGTTGAGCAGCAGCACATGCCACGGGTTTCTTTACAAACCCGTAACAATCCCCTAAGATTTGCGCAACACTTCTCAACAATCATGGCTGATCCAACCACCCGCTTTGGCTTCGTTGCATTTGCGGAAACATGGAATGGCCGTATGGCAATGCTTGGTTTTGTAATTGGCCTTGCAACTGAATTACTCACCGGGCAGAGCATTCTTTCCCAAATCGGATTGGGCTGATTCTCTCTTTACTACAAACCAAATCCATCTTCAAAACAATGACCAACAGCCAAGTTTCTAAAGAGCAGCTGATCCAATTGGAACAGCTCAAACGCGTAGAACTATTTAATGGCCGCGCTGCGATGCTCGGTATCTTGATCGGCGTCATTACTGAAGGCCTCACAGGTTACGGAATTGTGCATCAAATTGGTCTTGGTGCCCTTGTTGATGGCTTCGCCGCCTGTCGTACACAGTTTCTACCCTTTTGCTTCTGATAACCATGTAGCCCGATGCAAACAACAATATCAGCGAAACCAGTTCCATTTTCTAACTAGTAGCTCATCCGAAAGCATTTAACCCTTGCAGATGCTCCCTTTAGTGATAGGTTAATGGGGTAACTCGTTTGAAAGGTTCATGCTCACTGGTTCTGAACTGCTGGCAGCTGTTAAGGAGTTCGGCGACGGCTCTAAATCTGCCCTAGTTAAATCTTGCGGATATGTAAGCAAGAAAAAGGATGGTTCTGATCGTTTGAATTTCACAGCTTTTTACGAAGCTTTATTGGAAGCAAAGGGCGTAAATCTTGGCGATGGCAGTCTTGTTGGCAAAGGCGGTCGTAAACTTAGCTACGTAGCTACTGTTCAAGGCAATGGCAATCTTTTGATTGGTAAGGCCTACACAGCCATGTTGAATCTCAAGCCAGGCGACGATTTTGATATCAAGCTTGGTCGTAAGCAGATTCGTTTAATTCCAGCTGGCACTAGCGAAGACGAAGAAGATTGATTTTCAAGCTGTTTCAGTCTTGATTTCTTTGCAACAGGCCGTTTTCCATCTCTGGAAAGCGGCTTTTTTATTAGAAAAATTTAATGGGATGGCATTTAGGGTTTTAATAATCTGATGGACTCTGAATTTGTTTTTCTCCCATCCCAGGTGCTGATCCTGCGCTGCCATCAGCACGCGGATGCCTTAACTGCAGCCAGCGCCGTAAAACAACATAAAAGCGTTGTAGTAGACACTGAGCAAATGGATGCCGCTGCAGCTCAAAGGCTGCTCGATTTTGTTGCTGGAGCAGTTGATGCCATAGATGGCAATGCTGAACGGCTTGGGGAGAACAGCTTTTTATTCACCCCACACCAAGTGCAGGTGAGCCGCATGGATTCAGCTGTTGAAGTTGATCGCCAATAGAGTTATCTGAGGCTTTAAAAAAGCTCACCTCAGCTGTTAAGCAACCGTTATGGCCCTGCCTTCTGGCAGCCTGCTTCAACTAACTCCCCAGGGGCTGTATTGCAAAGCGGCAGAAGCCTGGATTGATCCATGGAGGCCTGTATCGCGAGCCTTGATAACCCATGCCCATGCAGACCATGCCCGCCCAGGCTGCGGCGAATATTGGGCTATTAGTTCCAGTGAAATGATCCTGCGAAAACGCCTTGGTGCCGCAATCAAAATAAATGCAGTTTCTTATGAACAGCAGCTACATATCGGCGCTGCTCAAGTTTCATTTCACCCTGCAGGCCACGTACTCGGAAGTGCTCAAATTCGAATGGAGGCAGGCGGTGAAAGCTGGCTGGTAAGCGGCGATTACAAGCGATGCGCCGATCCAAGCTGCACACCTTTTAAGCCAGTGAAAGCTGATGTATTCATTACTGAAGCAACTTTTGGTTTACCGATCTATCGCTGGCAAAGTGGCGCTGAAATAGCCCAGCAAATTTTGGAGTGGTGGCGCAGCAGCGCAGATCATTCATCAATTCTGTTTGCTTATGCCTTTGGTAAAGCCCAACGTTTGTTAGCGGAACTTGCTGCTATCGGCGTAAGTGATGAGGTTTTGTTGCACGGAGCTGTGGAAGCATTAATGCCTGCTTACCGCTGCGCAGGTGTTTCTATGCCTCCAACAAAAGCTTTGAGCATGGTGAATAAGGGGGATAGCTTGGCCGGCCGCTTAATAATCGCGCCGCCTTCTGCTCACCGTTCGGTGTGGATGAAGCGCTTTAAATTTCCCCAAACAGCATTTGTGAGTGGATGGATGGCAGTGCGAGGTGCTCGCCGCCGCAAAGGTTATGAAAGGGGGTTTGTGATGAGCGATCACGCCGACTGGCCCGGCCTGATTAGTAGCGTTAAAGAAAGCAAAGCTCAGCAAGTTTTCGTAACTCATGGCAACAGTGATGGCTTAGCCCGCTACTTAAAAGAGGTAGAAGGAATCAGCGCGGCACCACTAAATGCTGATTTCAGCTGAACCATGCAAAGGTTTGCAGCTCTCTACAACGCGTTTGATACGAGCAGCGGCAACAATGCCAAAGTGGCAGCGCTTCTCAAATACTTAACCGAAAGCGAACCAGAAGATGCGGCATGGGCTTTACATGTACTTCTCGGCAAGCAAGGTAAGCGCTTAATTACTGGGCGCCGCCTCTTGCAAATATGTGTTGATCAATCCCAACTGCCGGAATGGTTATTAAACGATTGCTACGCCCAAGTGGGGGATTCAGCTGAAACAATTTCGTTGTTGTGGCAACAGGAAGGAACATGCACAAGGCAACCCTTGCACTATTGGCTTGAACAGCTCTTACCCAACGCAGCAAAACTAAAAGATCAAGAACAAGCTGCCGCTGTGCGCCAACTTTGGGGCGGCCTAAATCAAGCGGAATTATTGGTGGCAAACAAACTGCTCACCGGCGCTCTACGGGTGGGAGTGGGACCGGGGCTGGTGGTACGCGCGCTAGCGCAACTAACTGGACTTGATGAGGCATTGTTGCAACACAGGCTTATGGGAGGTTTCAAGGCAACTGCAGCTAACTACATCGCCCTAGTAGCGCCAGCAACTACAGCTGAATCAGTTCCGAGCCGTCCTTATCCATTTTTCCTTGCATCACCACTAGAGATTAAAGATCCTGAAATCCCGTTACCAAATCCCCCTAACAACTGGTTAATTGAGTGGAAATTTGATGGTATCCGCGCTCAATTAATACATCGTGCAAATCAGGTTTTTTTATGGAGCCGCGGCGAAGAATTAATTAACAACTCCTTTCCTGATTTGGTAGCCGCCGCAGCGAATCTTGCCGATGGCATAGTTCTCGATGGTGAAATTTTGATTTGGCCCCCAGAGGCTGAGCTGCCAGCTCCCTTTGCGTTGCTACAAAAACGTTTGGGTCGCAAGGAGCCAAACCGCAAACTTCTTGCTGAATTACCAGCCAGTTATGTGGTCTACGACCTTCTTGAACTCAATGGCCACGACATCCGTTCTCAACCCCTCTGCCAGCGCCGCAATGCCCTTGAGGCCCTAATAAAACCAGCGGCAACAAGTTGCCTGCGCCTTTCACCTCGATTACCACTTGATAACTGGGAACAGCTGGAACCCCTGCGCCAAAAGGCAGAAGCAGTTGCTGCAGAAGGGGTGATGCTTAAAAATTTGGAATCGCCATACCTCACAGGCCGCAAACGCGGTTACTGGTGGAAGCACAAACGCGACCCCTACAACCTTGATGCGGTTTTGATCTACGCCCAAGCTGGCAGTGGCCGCCGCGCCAATTTATTTACTGATTACACCTTTGGGCTTTGGGATCCTGAAGGCAAATTAGTGAGTTTTGCAAAGGCTTATTCAGGCCTTGATGATGCTGAAATAACAAGCCTGGATCGTTGGATACGCAGCCACACCACCGAACGTTTCGGACCTGTGCGAGTAGTGGAGCCAATACAAGTATTTGAGCTGGCCTTCGAGGGATTGCAACGCTCAACAAGGCATAAAAGCGGAATTGCTGTGCGTTTCCCTCGGATCAACCGCTGGCGCAAAGACAAAATTGCAAGCGAGGCCGACAGTTTGAAAACAGCTTTAGCTTTATTGGCATGAAAAACAGTCTTGCTAAGCGCGATCGACAGCCCGAATTTATGGATCAACCGGGGCTAGATCGCGATGAACATGCCCGTGCCTTAGCTGGATTGCGCCGCATCAATTTCATCAGCGGCACATCTGCAAGTTTGCTTGCTCCCATTGAAAAACTGGCAAGAGAAAAAGAAAACAAGCCCCTGCAGATTCTTGAACTTGCCTGCGGCGGCGGTGACACCGCGATCGATCTTGCTTTACAGGCCAGGCGTAAGGGGTTAGCAATAAAACTGCATGCATGCGATATAAATCCTGAGGCTGTTGAAATCGCAAAGGCAAATTCACTACGCCGTGGGGTGGAATTGGAATTTTTTTGCGCCGATGCTTTAGAGGCATCAGATCAAGAAAAGGATTTTGATGTGGTGTTCTGTTCCCTATTCCTGCATCACCTCAATAACGCCGATGCAGAACAGCTACTTAGAACTATGAACAAGCGGGCCCGTTGTTTGGTTTTATTAACCGACCTAATCCGCAGCCGCATAGGTTATGGAATGGCATGGGCCGGAACCCGATTGCTTAGCAGATCATGGGTGGTTCACACCGATGGACCTTTATCAGTTAAGGCTGCCTTTCAAATCGAAGAGGTACGCGCTTTAACGCAAAGAGCAGGGATTCAAAATGCAAAGCTGCAGCGTTGCTGGCCTGAGCGTTACCTTCTGAGCTGGGAAGGCAATTAATTTTGAAGGAGCGCCACATCTCAGGCGAAGCCATTGAAAATTGGGATGTGGTTGTAGTGGGTGCGGGGCCCGCTGGGGCCTTAGCTGCGATCGAGCTTGCCCGTAAAGGGATTCAAGTGTTGCTTGTAGAAAAACGAAATTTTCCCCGTTGGAAGGTATGTGGTTGCTGCCTTAATGCTCAAGCCCAGGCAGTACTTGCTTCAGTTGGCCAAAGCGAACTAATCGAGCAACAAGGGGGTGTTGCCTTAGATCAACTATTGCTTGGTCATAAAGGGAAAAAATGTTCAATTGCACTTCCTGGTGGTAGAGCACTATCGCGGGAACGATTCGATCAAGCTTTGGTAGAGGCTGCGATCGCCGCAGGAGCACACTTCCGCAGTGGCACCACAGCACTATTAGGCCCGGTAACGGCGCAGGCAAGAAATGTAACCCTGCAGGAAATCGGCGCAAAACACCTTGAACAGGTAAGCGCCAAGGTGGTACTTATTGCAGCGGGGTTAGCTAATCGCTGCATACCCGCATCTGAAGCTGGAGAGTTACATATCAAGCATCAATCGCGGCTTGGTGCCGGTTGCGTAATAAGGGATGCAGCAACTACTTATTCAGCTGGAGTTATCCATATGGCAATAGCAAAACAGGGCTATGTGGGGCTGGTGCAGCGAGAGGACGGTTACTTAAACATTGCCGCTGCCTTTGATCGCCAGGCACTAAAAACCAACAACAATTCATTTGGAGCGGCAGAGGCAACCCGCGCCGTACTACTCAGCGCGGGTTTTGCAATTCCGATGGGGTTAGAGCAAGCTGATTGGCAAGTTACCCCCGCACTTACGCGCCATTCCACAGTTGTTGGTGGTGAGCGCTTTTTGCTGCTGGGAGATGCAGCCGGCTACGTGGAACCCTTCACTGGGGAGGGTATGGCCTGGGCTCTAACTTCAGCAGCTGCAGTGGTGCCCTTGGTTTTAACAGGCATCGCTTGCTGGAGTGAAAGTATCGAGCGCCGCTGGCGGCGGGTTTTAAGCAAACAAATCGGACGACGCCAACGAATCTGCCGGGCTATGGCACTGTTATTGCAACAACCTCTAACAACCGCTTTGGCCTTTGGCCTCAGCAAACGCGTACCCCTTATCACCAAAAAATTGGTATCACAGCTGAATCATGTAGCGATACCGTGAACATCCGCGGCATTGGCACTGCAGTGCCACCAAATCAGGTAAACCAAGCTGATTCTGCACTGCTTTCTGAGCGGGTTAGCGCAAGGGGCAGCAACAAAAATGGCTTGGTGCAACGTATCTTGCGCCGAACTCAGGTGCAAAGCCGCGCCAGTGTGCTGGCAACGGGAAATAGCAGCGAGCAACTACCTTTTTATGGCGAGGAGAACCCCAGCACCGCAGACCGCATGGCTGAATATGCCCGCCATGCATCACCTCTTGCATTAGCTGCAGTTGAACGGGCGCTAGCCGATGCGCAAATGGCAGCAACCCGCATTACCCATTTGATAACTGTTTCTTGCACTGGCTTTCAAGCGCCAGGGTTTGATTTGGACTTAATCAAGCAACTGGGCCTAGATCCAGAGGTGCAACGCACCCATGTGGGTTTTATGGGGTGCCATGGCGCCCTTAACGGTTTGCGGGTAGCCAAAGCTTTTGTGGATGCCGATGCCGAGGCAGTGGTATTGCTCTGCGCAGTGGAACTCTGCAGCCTTCATCTCTACTACGGCTGGGACCCAGAAAAAGTGGTTGCAAACGCATTATTTGCCGATGGAGCTGCTGCCCTAATAGCTACTGCCAAGAAAGCTGAAGCTGATAACTATCCCAGCCTGCTCGCCTCAGGTTCGCTGCTGATTCCTAATTCAGAGGAACTGATGCATTGGCAGATCGGCAACCATGGCTTTGAAATGGGCCTTTCTGCAAAAGTGCCCGAGGCAATAGCCATGCAGCTAAAACCTTGGCTTGAGCGTTGGTTAATAGCCAAGAACTATCGCTTAGCAGAAATTGTTAGTTGGGCGATACATCCGGGTGGTCCACGGCTTCTGCAAGCCTGCGCAAACTCCCTTGAGCTGAACATTGATCAGATCGCTGAATCACAGGCGGTGTTGCGCGAACACGGAAATATGTCTTCGGCAACGATTTTGTTCATCATCGATCGATTGCGCTCATCAGCAGCATCAGGCCCTTGTATCGCGATGGCTTTTGGGCCTGGTTTAAGCGCTGAAGTGGCTCTACTGCTACTGCCGTGAACGCTGCGCAGCAGATCAGCTTGGATCCGATTCTTACTTGGTTCCAGCGGCAAGGCTGGACGCCGCTGCCATTTCAACAAGAAGCGTGGGATGCCTACCTTTGCGGGGAGAGTGGCTTAATCCAAGTACCCACCGGATCTGGCAAAACCTATGCCGCTGTAATGGGTCCGATTGCTGAATTGCTGGCAGCAGAACACAAAAAAGGGCTGCACTTGCTATATGTCACCCCATTGCGAGCCCTAAGCCGCGATCTTGCCTTAGCGATTCAGAAGCCGATAGGAGAGATGGGCTGGCCCTTGCAGGTGGGGATTCGCAATGGCGACACCGGCAGTTACGAGCGCGGTAAACAACTGCGTAGCCCACCGCAAATTTTAATTACTACCCCTGAATCGCTAAGCCTGCTGCTGGCAAATCCAAAAGCAAATGAGTTATTTGCTGATTTACATGGAGTAGTGCTCGATGAATGGCACGAATTAATGGGAAGTAAACGCGGCACACAAACAGAGCTATGCCTCAGCTGGCTGCGTAGCCAGCGCCCAAAGCTCCGTATTTGGGCAATTAGTGCAACTATCGGCAATCTCGATGAAGCGGCATGTAGTGCCGTTGGCGCTGCACATCCTGGCAAGCAAGCAACAAAGCCACGTCTAATTTGCAGCAACATAAAACGCAGCACGGCGATTCGCAGCCTCCTACCAGATTCAATCAATGGCTTCCCATGGGCCGGCCATCTTGGCCTGCGCCGATATGAGGATTTAGTGGCTGCTCTTGAACCAGGCATTTCCACCTTGCTTTTTACCAATACACGTAACCAGGCTGAGCGTTGGCATCAATGCTTGCGTTATGCCTGCCCTGAGATGGAAGGCTCACTGGCTTTGCACCACAGCGCCATTGATCGCACTGAACGGGAAGCGATCGAAGCAGCTGTTAAAGCAGGGGCGTTGCGTTGGGTGGTGTGTACAAGTTCTCTAGATCTAGGTGTTGATTTTCAACCTGTCGAAAAGGTTGTACAAATTGGATCAGCAAAAAATGTGGCCCGATTATTGCAACGGGCTGGTCGTAGTGCCCACTCACCTGGGGGCACCTCACAGGTTTTATTTATGCCAACCAACGCGTTGGAGCTATTGGAATTAAGCGCTCTACGCAGAGGACTAGCGGAGGGGTTAGTGGAGGATCGCCGTGCGCCAAATGCGCCGATCGATGTGCTGCTACAACATCTCACCAGCCTTGCCTGCGGACCCGGCTTTGAAGCTGATAATGAGCTTGCGGTAATTCGCACGGCCTGGAGCTATCGCAAACTCAGCGATAGCGATTGGCAGTGGTGCTTAAACTTTTTAGAACATGGCGGCGATTGCCTTAATGCCTACCCGCGTTACCGCAAGCTTGAACGCGAAAATAATCGCTGCTTAGTAAAAGAAAAAACTATTGCGAGGATGCATCGCATGAATATCGGCACTATTACCGCTGATAGATCAATAACAGTACGTTTCGTGCGCGGAGTTGTGCTGGGTCATGTGGAGGAGGCATTCATTAGCAGGCTAAAAGCGGGAGATGTATTTTTTTTCGCAGGGCGTCAATTGGAATTTATACGGCTACGGGAGATGACTGCATACGTAAAAGCAAGCTCAAAAAAAACTAATCTTGTGCCCGCCTGGAGCGGGGGGCAGATGGCGTTATCCGATCTGTTAAGCCAGCACCTGCGCACCGAAGTAGACCGTTGCGCCAAAGCGCTGGCTGGCCAGGCAGAACTCGATAGCCCTGAACTGCAGGCCCTGGAACCACTGCTAGAAAGACAAAAGCAGATATCAAGATTGCCACTCCAAAATGAGCTTTTGGTGGAGGTGTGCAATAGCCGTGAAGGAAGCCATCTTTATGCCTACCCCTTTGAGGGCCGCTTTGTTCACGAGGGCATGGGATTCCTTTGGGCTTGGCGACTAACTAGTAAACAAGCAAGCACAATTACCGTGTCGGTGAACGACTACGGCTTTGAGTTGCTAGCGCCTAAGGGCTATCCATTTGAAGAGTTATTTGAAGTTTATAGCGATGAATTGCTTTCAAATGAAGATTTAGATCTTGATTTAGAAAAGGCAATAAACCTTTCTGAGTTATGCCGCCGCCGTTTCCGAGGCATTGCTCAAATTAGTGGTTTAGTGCTAAATGGATTTCCAGGAAAAAGCAAATCAGGCGGACAATTGCAAATAAGCGCAGCACTTTTGTTTGATGTTTTTAGTCGCCACGAACCAAATAATCGATTACTTGCCCAAGCAAGATCTGAAGTGCTAATTGAACAGTTAGATCTACCAAGAATCACTGGCGCCCTGCAACGCTTAAAGAGATGCAACCTGCAATTGGAACGCACTGTGAGGCCTTCTCCTTTTGCCTTCCCCTTGCTTGCAGAACGATTAAATAACCGTATGAGTAATGAATCACTTTTGCAACGGCTGGAGAGATTGCGAGAAGAAGCTGAACGGGCAGAAAATTAACGTGTTATTTCACTGGCGTGGCAAAAAATTAGAATTACTAGGAGCAAAAGCTGCCTGGGATCCGCTGCAGAAAATCTTATTTTTAGCAGATTTACATTTAGGCAAGGCAGAAACTTTTCAATGTTATGGAATTCCATTTCCTAGTGATGGTGATTGCAGCACGCTGAACGATCTATTGAATCTGGCCCATCAAATGCAACCCGAGCAGGTGATGGTGCTTGGTGATTTAATTCATAGCCATCATGGCCTTACCCCTGAATTGAGGTTGAAACTTAAGGCTTTACCGGAATTACTGGGTTGCCCATTACGCCTTATTGGTGGCAACCATGAAAAGGGAAGTTGGATAGAAGGATTATGCCAAGAACCATCACAGGCCTTAGGCGACTTGTGGTTAAGCCACATACCAGAACCACGGACAGGGCTTTTAAATATTTGCGGACACCTTCATCCAGTAGCGGTAGTTGGTGGAGGCGCCGATCGCTTGCGTCTGCAATGTTTTAGCTACAGCGAAAAGTATCAGCGGCTTGCCTTACCTGCATTCGGACGTTTAACGGGGGGCCATCCCTGTTCAAAAGATGAAAAAATTTGGCTCGTAGCAGATGGCTCTGTAATGGAATGGAAGCAAAACTAGTTGTTTTAGCAAATGAGTTCAACCATTAAAAAGCCCCCGCGTTAGCGGGGGCGATTTCTATTCCTCTAATTAAGC
>NZ_CEXBMR010000052.1:0-11698 GCF_982614295.1 Synechococcus sp. | reverse complement strand
TTTTCCCCACCAAAGATGTGAACCGTCAGGTGTTGGTGCTTGATGTGGGGGCAAATATGGATTGCAAACCCAGTTATCTGCATCAATTTGCCCTGCTGGGCAACATCTACAGCCGCGATGTGCTCGGTGTAACAAAGCCCTGTATCGGCCTGCTCAATATTGGAGAAGAGGAATGTAAAGGCAACGATCTTGCCTTGCGTAGTTATCCCTTACTAGCTGCAGAAAAACGCTTCCATTTCGCTGGTAATTGCGAAGGCCGTGATGTGCTTTCCGGCGAATTTGATGTGGTGGTTTGTGATGGTTTCACCGGCAATGTGTTGCTGAAATTCTTGGAATCGGTGGGCAGTGTGTTGCTGGAGGTGCTTAAGGCCGAACTTCCCCGCGGTCGCCGCGGCAAGGTGGGTTCTGCTTTTTTACGCAATAACTTGCGGCGCATTAAAAAACGACTCGATCATGCTGAACATGGTGGTGCCCTATTGCTTGGGGTGGATGGAATCTGCGTGATCGGCCATGGCAGCAGCAAAGCCCTTTCCGTATTGGGGGCATTACGGCTTGCCCATGCTGCCGCTTCCCATGGCGCCCTTGAAAATCTGCACCGCCTCACAGATGAGGCCGCCTGATGCAGGGCATTCGATTTTGCGCCACCGGCGCCGCTTTGCCCCATACCAGCATCAGCAATGAGGCCCTTAGCCAGCGGGTGGATACCAGCGACGAATGGATTCGCAGCCGCACAGGCATCACCGCAAGGCGGATTGCAGCAGAGCAGGAAAATCTCACCAAACTGGCAAGCGCAGCCGGGCGTTTGGCTTTGGCACGGGCTGGATGGGATCCGGAAAGTGTCGATTTAATCCTGCTCGCCACCTCAAGCCCAGACGATCTTTTTGGTTCCGCTCCCCGCGTGCAGGCCCAGCTGGGGGCTAGCTCAGCAGTGGCTTTTGATCTCACCGCCGCCTGTAGTGGTTTTCTTTTTGCCTTGATCACCGCTTCTCAATATCTCCGCACTGGCGCCATGGGGCGAGCCTTGGTGATCGGCGCCGATCAATTGAGCCGTTGGGTGGATTGGAATGATCGCAGCACCTGCGTGTTGTTTGGTGATGGGGCCGGGGCCGTTGCAATTGAGGCCTGCGGAGCAGATCAGGATGGTTTGCTTGGCTTTCGGATGGCTTCCGATGGCCGCAAAGCCGATTGCCTCAGCTTGCGTCAAGTGGCCAGCCGTCAAGAATTAATACCAGGGATCAGCAGCCAACTGGGGGGCTTTGAGCCCATCGCCATGAATGGCCAGGAGGTTTACAAATTTGCTGTGCGGGAGGTGCCCGCTGTGTTGCAGGAACTCCTGAAAAGCACCGATACCAAACCAGAAGCTTTGGATTGGCTGCTGCTGCACCAAGCAAATCAACGCATCTTGAATGCTGTTGCAGAACGGCTCGGCCTTCCAGAAACAAAAGTTTTAAGCAACCTTGCCCATTACGGCAACACCTCTGCCGCCACGATCCCAGTGATGCTCCATGAGGCGGTGCAGGCCGGCCTTGTTAAACCGGGGCACCTTATTGCCAGCAGCGGCTTTGGCGCAGGCCTAAGCTGGGGGGCAGCGTTGTGGCGTTGGAGCGGGCCTACCCCCTAGTCGCCCTATGGGTAGCCTCAGCTGCCAGCAACATCAAAAGGGGCCATGGGTATTTGTTGGGTATTTCCGGGCCAGGGATCACAAAAGCTTGGAATGGCTGCAGGGTTAATAGATCACCCTTTGGGCCGGGATCGTTTTGAAATGGCATCGGATCTACTGGGCCGCAACCTTGGGCAGATCTGCAGCGGCAGCAATCAATCCAACCTAGATACCGCAAACGAATTAAATGATCTAAACAACACCCGCAATACACAGCCGGCATTATTTGTACTCGAAACCCTGCTGATTGATCTTCTTTACGAACAGGGGAAAAAGGCGAATCTGCTCGCTGGCCACAGCTTGGGTGAATTGGTGGCCCTTTATGCGGGCGGAGTTTTTGAATTCGAAACCGGTTTGAAGTTAGTAATTCGCCGCAGCGAATTAATGGCTGCCGCAGGGGGTGGGGCAATGGCCGCAGTGATGGGGTTCAACCGCAAGGAATTAGATGAAGCGGTAGCAACTACAGAAGGGGTGGTGATCGCCAACGACAACAGCGACGCCCAGGTGGTGCTCTCAGGCAGTAAAGAAGCGCTTGCCGCTGTACTGGCTGCTGTGAGCTGCAAACGGGCAGTACCCCTTGCTGTATCCGGGGCTTTCCACTCTCCTTTTATGGCCGCACCTGCAGCAGCTTTTAGTGCTGAACTCGATGCCGTGCCATTTCGTGATAGCGCAGTGCCGATTCTCAGCAATACAAACCCCAGCCCCTGTAGTGATGGCAACAGCTTGAAACAACGGCTGCAGCAACAGATGATCAGCGGAGTGCGTTGGCGTGAAACCATGCTGCAATTCGAGGTTGCTGGCATCCATACGGTGGTGGAAGTGGGGCCTGGGGCCGTGCTCAGCGGCTTGCTCAAACGCAGCCTGCCAGCCCTTGTAACGGCTCAAATTAGTGGGCTGCAGGATCTGGGCCTTAATTGAAATGAATCAAACGATCGCCAGTTTGAGCTTGAGGCCGCGGCCAAGCATCAGTTACAGGATGGTGCAGTGGTTGTTGGTGGCGCCAATATTTCGCTTGCTATTTCGCGGCCGTTGCTTTGGCATGGAACGGGTACCCCGCCAAGGGGGGTTGGTAGTGGTGGCAAACCATGGCTCCCATTTAGATCCGCCTTTGCTGGGCCACACCTTGCCGCGGCCGGTGAGTTTCATGGCAAAGGCTGAATTATTTAAAGTCCCGATCTTGGGGGCGCTAATCCGCAGCCTTGGCGCCTATCCCGTAAGCCGTGGCGCAAGCGATCGCGAGGCAATTCGCACCGCCTTAGGGCGCTTAGAGCAGGGTTGGGCAACGGGAATATTTCTTGATGGCACCCGCCAACTGAGTGGTCGGGTTGAGAATCCCCAGCTCGGCGCGGCTTTGCTTTCTGCCCGCAGTGGGGCGCCGCTGCTGCCGGTGGCGTTGGTTAACACCCATCGCGCATTTGGACCTAATCAAAGCTGGCCCCGCCTCGTAGCAATCCAAATAAGGGTGGGTTTGCCGATCCCGCCGCCTACTTCCAAACGCCGAGAAGACCTAGAAGCCACCACAAAGGCCTGCCAAGAGGCGATTAACGCCTTGCTGGAATTGCCATTAACTGCTGGCGCAGATCCTTTCCACTAATTACCCAAACCAAAGCCCTCAAACCATCACTCCACACCTTGCTGCGACTTTCAAATTGACAATTTTTAGCGCAGGGCACCGGCACAGGGGTTAGGTAGATGCCACGGCTTCCAGCCACCACACGGCCCACCAGCAAGGCCCTTTCCATGTGGTCGCTGCTGGTAACCAAAATCACATGACGCACGCCCTTGCGATTTAATTCATCCACCAGGGTGGTGAAGTTGCTCAAGGTATCGCTGGCACGGTAATCAAGCTGAACCCGGGCTGCATCTAGGCCATTGCGCTCAATTAGCCAGCGGGCATATTCAGCATTGCTGCCACTGCTAACAAGCAAGGGCAACTGGCTGCGATAGGCCAACTGGGCACCCACTTCTTCTCGCTCTAAATCACCGCCCAAAACCAAAATCTGCTGGGGCGGTGGCAGCAAAGGCTCCAGCAATGGTTTTAGTAAGCCGGGTCCATAACTCCACCCCCCCCAAAGCAGCCCGGCCCCAAGCAATAAGCGAAGCAGCTTCCTAGCCATCAGGCCCGCGGGGGATGTTTTGCACTGGAGAGGTGGGATAAATCGGCAAAACCAGCTCCCAAGGCCCGAGGTTGCCTTGCTCAAACAAGCTTTGGCCCAGCTGCAGTAGCAAACGTGAATCCTGCTCCGGCAACATTTCCGCCTCCCAAAAGGCTCCCTTCAAGCTGGCGCTACCGCCTGGATGCAGGCTTGGCGCTTGAAATTCTTCAACTCCCTGAGCGCCAAGGCCGTAATAACCAGCCACCACCCCACGTTGAGGCAGGGTTTGCCCAATCCAATGGGGACCAGCGGCAGCGAGTTCCTGCTGACGCCGTTCTGCAATTAAACGCAAGCTGCCCCAGCCATATAGGGGTTTTTGCAACTGCTGAGCCAAGGTGCGGGCAAGCACCACGGTGATACGGGTGCCAGTAAAACTGCCGGGGCCGGTGGCCACCGCTAACCAGCTGAGCTCATTCCAGCGGCTCGCAGGGAGCAATTCAGCTACAGCTGTAAATAAGCCATTGGCCATCTGGCGCGCCAAAGGGAAAGCCGCAGAACGCCACTCACCGTTGTTGATTAAGGCCACCCCAAGGGTGCTGCTGCAACTATGAAAAGCGAGGGCACAACTCATGGGGCTTAGCTAACTCGGCCTGGCCTGAAACTGTCGCAACTGCGCACATCCCACTCCACGCCCCAGCTGTTTTGCACCGCTTGAACGCTTAGATGAATCTGGGGATTCTCGGGAGTGAAATCCGGATTTTGATTTAAGTGAGGCACGCCGTGTTCAGTTTCCACCCGGTGATAAGCGGTGCAACTCGGCTGCCAGCTGCAAGCAACGCAGATGCACATGATTTAAATGCGGCGCATGGTTTAAAAAGTTTTACTTAAGTAGTAATTGCAAAATGGTGCCATGGATCCGCGTTCCTTGGCCACTCCCCCCAGCCGTATCAACCCAACCAGTGCTGCTTTGCTGCTGCGGCAGCAGCTACCGCCGCAGCGCTGGCCCATTGCACTAAATAAATTGCCAGTTGGTTGCGCCTTGGTGGGCGGAGCGGTGCGCGATGGGCTTTTAAATCGATTAGCTCCCCACCCAGACCTTGATCTTGTGGTGCCAGCAGGGGCGATTCCATTAGCTCGCCAGCTAGCGCAAGCCCATGGAGGTGTGGTGGTGGTGCTTGATGCGGAAAGAGATATGGCCCGTGTGGTGCTTGGCCCATACACCCTTGATCTTGCTGCCTGTAGCGGCGCCAACCTTGAAGAAGACCTAGCTCGACGCGATTACCGGATCAATGCCATGGCATTACCGCTAGATGGAAATGGCCCCCTGCTTGATCCGCAAGGGGGATTAGCTGATCTGGCAGAGGGGCTAATTACTGCCATAAGCGAACAAAATTTGCAGGCTGATCCGTTGCGGCTGCTGCGGGGGCCGCGGCTGGCGGCAGAGCTTAATTTTCAGCTGGAATCAACCAGCTGCAAACTGCTGCAACGCCATGGGGCTTTATTGGGCCAAATGGCCCCTGAAAGAGTGCTGGCGGAACTAGAAAAATTGGCGCGCTGTTCCCATGGCTCAAAGGGCTTAGAGCAGGCCATTGAGCTTGGCTTGCTGCATCCTTGGCTAGAGCCGCTGCAATTTTGCCGTAACCAAAAATTAATAAACCCAAAAAACATAAATCTCGATGCCGCTTGCCCCTTAAGCAGCGAGGAGGCCGCCACAGCCTTACCCCTAGCGCGGCTAGCCCAGTTGTTTAGCGCCCGCAGCTTGGGGCGTTTGAAAGCCAGCAAGAAATTGCAGCAACGCTGCCAAATATTGCGCCACTGGTGGCAAACCATCCTGCAAAATCCAGTGCTGCTTGAGGAGGAACAACTGAGGCTGTGCCTGGATTTAGAGGCAGATTTAGGCGCCTTGGTGCTGCTGATTCCCGGGGCTACAGAGGGCTGGCTGGAGCGATGGCGAAACCCAAAAGACCGCCTATTTCATCCCCGCAGCCCCATCGATGGAGCCCAGTTGCAGCAACAGCTGGGGTTATCACCCGGACCGGCCATTGGCGCATTGCTTTGGCAACTCACCAAAGCTCGCGCTTTTGGTAAGCCCCACAACCTTGAAGCGGCCAAGCATTTTCTTAATCAACTGCCCCGGCCGCATGATTAACTGCATTGATACGGCCCGAGCTTCCAGCAATTCTGGTTAAAACCAAGGCCCCACGTTTTCTTCTTTTCCCATGAGCATCCGCCTCTACGTTGGCAATCTGCCCCAGTCTTTCGATCAAAAAGAACTGGAGAATATGTTTGCTGCCGTTGGCGCTGGAGTGAGGTTTAAAGCGGTTTTAGATCGCGAAACCGGCGGATGCCGTGGATTTGGGTTTGTCAATGTGGACGACGCCAAACTCACCGATGAAGTAATTGCCCAGTTCAACGGCCTTGAATATGGCGGCAGCCAAATGAAAGTAGAGGTTTCTGAAAAGAAAGAAAGCCGTGGCAATGAGCGTGGTGGTAATAACGATCGGCGCCCCGGTTCCGCCGGACCCACTCCATTGCGTAAATCTGTCGATAAAGTTGTTCATAGTGATGCTCCAGCCGCTGCTGCCCCAGATCCCCGTTGGGCTGGAGAACTTTCAAAATTGAAGGATCTCTTGGAAAATCAAAAAACAACTGCCTAGAAATAGTTTGTTTAAGCAATCAATTAACTAATGCCTTTAACCCCCTTACGTTTTTGGTTATGGCAAGGGGAGGCTGGCCTTCAGGAAATTGCATATCGGCATCAGGGGGATAGCGCTAGCGGCGCACCTGTGGTGTTGGTGCATGGCTTTGGCGCTTCCAGTGGTCATTGGCGTTTCAATATTGAAGAATTAAGCAAAAACCGACCTGTTTTTGCTATCGATTTACTTGGTTTTGGTGCCAGCGCAAAACCACGCTCGCAATTGCCTAAAGAAGCAAAAAGCCCTGGGTCGGTGATTTACTGCTTCAACCTATGGGCCAGCTTGCTAAAGGATTTCATAAGCCAAGTGGTGCAGCCAGTGCCCGGCGCTGAAGTGCACCTGGTGGGCAATTCAATTGGTGCGATGGTGGCCCTCACCACTGCCTGCTTGATGCAAGAGGAAGGGCAAGCACCAGCCCAGGTAATCCTGATCGATTGCGCCCAGCGCACCCTCGACGACAAACGCTCAGCCCAGCTGCCCGGTTTAGAAAGACTCAGTCGCCCTTTAATAAAGCAATTAGTACAACAACGCTGGGTAATTGCACCGTTATTTCGTTTACTAGCAAGACCCGCTTTTATTCGTAGCGTGCTGTTGCGGGCCTATCCAAGCGGCGCAAATATTGATCAAGAGTTGATCAGCTTGCTGCACCTGCCCAGCTGCGCTCCTGGCGCCACTGAAAGTTTCCGCGGTTTCATAAATCTCTTCAACGACCACCTCGCCCCCGAGCTGCTTGAGGCATTAAATGTGCCGGTGCGTTTACTTTGGGGCGCAGCAGATCCCTGGGAAGACCCCCTCGAGGCCGCCCGCTGGAGGGATCAATTCAGTTGCATCAAAGAGCTGCGTTTATTACCTGGCCTCGGCCATTGCCCCCACGATGAAGCGCCAGAAATAGTGAATCCAATTTTGCAAGAATGGTTAGCTCAACGGGCTTGAGCTATCACATAGGAAACGGGTAGATCAAGAAATTTTCCCACCCTTGGCACATAAGCCCTGTGGTTAAAAACGTCGTAGTTGAGTTTCTCGATTGCATCAAGAATGCCGCGATACAAGCGCAACGAAGCCCATACGGGCCAACGGGCATCTGCTGCTAACCAACGCACCCCAGATTCAGAGCGAGCAAACCATTGGCGGGCCCGTTGCAATTGAAAAGCCATCAGGGCATTCCAATTTGCGTTGAGAGTGCCAGCGAGTAGATCAGCTTCTGAATAACCAAAGCTCAGCAGATCTTCCTGAGGTAGATAAATTCGGCCGCGGGCGCGATCCTCTCCCACATCACGCAGGATATTTGTGAGTTGATTAGCGATCCCTAAAGCCACAGCTGCATCACTGGTATTTGGTTTGCTGCTCCAAGGGGCACTGATATAAGCAGGATCAAGGCCCATAACCTCCTGGGTCATTAAGCCAACGGTGCCTGCAACCCGGTAGCAGTAGCACTCCAAATCCGCAAAAGTGGCATATCGATGCTGATTAAGGTCCATTCGTTGCCCCTCAATCATTTCAAGGTATGGCTCTAAAGGTTGGGGATAACGCTGGATCACATCCGCCATCACCAGATCAAGGCCATCAAATACAACACCTTTGAACAAACTTCTAGTGCGTTCCTCCCAAATATTTAAACGTTCGCTGAGTTCTTCCACCGGTAATTTTTGGGCTTCCTCGCTATCCATTAATTCATCGGTGCGCCGGCACCACACATAAATGGCCCAGATCGCCCGCCTCTTTGGAGGGGGCATCAAAAGAGTGCCGAGATAAAAAGTTTTAGCCCAGCGTTCAGTTTCTACCCGGCAGCTTTCGTAAGCCTCTTCTAAGGAGGGAAGCACTGCGATAGATCGCACAGGGCAAAAAACCATTTGTTAGCCCGACACCGCCGCCGCGCAGAGCTTACCGCTCAACACGGCCCCTTCCATCGAAGCGAGGTAGCGCTGCATTGTGTAGTCGCCAGCCAGGTAAAAATTACTAATCGGTGTGGTTTGGCTGGGGCGTAAAGCTTGGCAACCAGGCACTGTTTTATAAACAGATAAAGGGGTTTTTACAACTTTACTCTTTCGCAACTTAGCTGGCTCAGCGCCACCAAAATGTTGAGGGAAAAGGCGCTCTAATTCCCCCAAAGTGGCAGCAACAATTTCGTTATCAGGCCTGCCGATCCAATCATGGGCGGGTGCAAAAACCAATTCGAGCATAGAGCGATCCTGATCTGCATATTCGCGGCAGGTATTACTCATGTCGGCATACACACTAAGCAGAGGTGATCTACTAAAAAGCAGATGATCTATATCGGTAAGTTTGCGATCAAACCACAAATGGATGTTAATAACTGGCACCCCCTTCAGACCCTCAAGGCGGCTAAAAAATGGCATCTCTTGCCAGGATTCAGGCAAAAGTAATTTAAATGGATCTACAGGCAAAGCACTCACGTAGGCATCAGCTTCAGCCACAAAGCCCTCCTTGCCATTGATCCCACCAATCCGAAAACCAGTAACAGCACCATTCTCGCCGAGCTGGATTTCTCTTAGGGGAGTTTCCAGATGTACTTCACCGCCGCTGGCTTGAATATGTTCAACCATTGGTTGGCAGAGCCGCTCGGGGGGATTTCCATCGAGGAAAGCCATCTTAGAACCATTCTTTTCTTGCAAAAAACGATTTAATGCTGTGAGCAATACGGTGCTAGAAATCTGATCAGGATCAATAAAATTAAGCGCCTTACTCATCGCGATAAATACTTCATCATTAACCCGTTCTGGAATATTATGCAAGCGCAACCATTCAGTCCATGAATACTTATCGCACTTCTCAACATATTCTTGACCCCGCAACATTGCAGGAACCAACCCCAAGCCAAAGGCAATCTTTTCCGGCCAGGTAAGTAGATCGTTATTGCCAAGAATTGCCGCAACACCATTTAATGGTGCCGGCAGATCAGGGAAATCAAAGCGGCTGTAGGAACCGGGCACCTCCCGCTGGTTAAAGATCATCGAGTGGCTTTTCCACTGCAGCCGCTCTTCTATGCCAAGTTCAGCAAACAGCTGCAGCATGTTTGGGTAGGCGCCAAAAAAGATGTGTAAACCGGTTTCATACCAGTCTCCATCTTCATCTTGCCAAGCTGCTACCTTGCCGCCGAGCACATCGCGGGCTTCATAAACCACCGCTGTATGGCCGGCATCACTGAGGTATTTGGCGCAGGCCAATCCCGCCAGCCCGGCCCCGGCAATCGCCACCCTCATCACCACACCTATTTGATTTGAGCGCCCACCATAGAGTTAGAAAACCTTCTGCTGTTTATCGCTGGTGTCTGATACGCCACTTAAGTGCACCACCCGCCATGTGCGCATTTTTGCAGCCACCGTTGACAGCAACGGAATCCTTACGGCCGCGGCAGATCAACTAACGCTGGATTTAGATCCAGATAGCGAATTTGAATGGGATGAAAGCCCCCTCGCCAAGGTGCAACAGCGATTCGCTGAATTGGTGGATGCTGCTGCCGGAACCCCCATGAACGATTACAACCTGCGCGGAATCGGTTCAGCCTTAGAGGGTTATATCCGTGAGCTACTGCAGGCTGGTGAATTGCGTTACAACTTAAAAAGCAGGGTGCTCAATTACTCCATGGGTTTACCCCGTAGCCCCGAAACTCTCTAAATGGCCCCACGCCGCCCCCCCTCCCCCTACGGCAACAGGAATAACGAGCGCGATAACGAACGCGATAACGAGCGCGCCTACGAACAGGAGCGTTCCCGAGAACGCAGCCGCATTCCACCCCCTCAGCCGGGGCAGGGTTTAGCTGGCTTGAAATTCAATACGGCCACCATCGCCTTGATGGCTGGTGTGATGATTCTTGGCATAGGTATCGGCACCGCTCTAAGTAGCAACACCGCTGGCAACCAAGGCAACATCGCCAGTAGCCAGCAGCTGGATATGGCGGTGCCAGATCCTGAATTTTGTAAGCAATGGGGCGCTAGTGCCTTTGTGATGGATGTGGAGACTTACACCACGATGAATCCATCCTCCAGTTTTGTTACCCAACCCACCTTGCAACCAGGTTGTGTGATCCGCCGCGAGAATTGGTCTGTATTGCAAAAAGAAGGGGCGGTTACCAATGAACAAATGCGGGAATGCAAACAACGCATGAATACTTTTGCCTACATCGGCTCAATTCGCGACAAGCCAGTGGTGCGTTGCGTTTACCAAAATGATTCGTCCCAGAACAAGTTCCAAACCAAAGGGGTAGCTGGTGCCGCTGCAGACGACACCGTAGGGATCACTCCAGAAGCAGATCAATTCTGAACTCAGCTTCAGCTTTGATCTGGGTTTTGGCGTAAGGGGCTATCTGGGCTGGCAAACACCGGCAGGATCTCTTTTCGAAATGCAGCAGAAGCGCGCGAGCAGTAGCGGGCAGGGTGGGTGATTAAACGCAATTGACGCCGCACACTTAGATCGCTTAATGCCGCCCGATGCAAACCACCGGTGGCCAGCTCTCGTTCGATCGACACCACTGGCAGAAAAGCAGCGCCCAAGCCGCTTTGCACCGCATTTTTTATTGCCTCTAGCGAATTGAGTTCCATTTCAATTCGTAATCGCTGCACATCAAGCCCGCCCCTGGAAAGCAGCTGGTCCACCACCTTCCGGGTGGTGGATTGGGAATCAAGGCAGATGAAAGAAAGCCTGTAGAGATCATCTTTTTGTAATTCCTGGATGCGGGCCATTGGATGCTTGATCGGCAAAACCAGGGCCAATTCCTCGCTGGCATAGGCCACCACCTGCAGCTGCTCGGCTAGTTCGTTTGGCACTTCGCCGCCAATGATTGCGAGATCCACTTGGCCGTTAGCCACACTCCAGCTGGTGCGCCTTGTGCTGTGCACTTGCAATTGCACGGAAACATCTGGATATTTCTGGCGAAATAAACCGATCATGCGGGGCATCAAATAGGTGCCCGTGGTTTGGCTTGCCCCCACTACAAGGGTGCCCCCCTTGAGGTTGTGGAGATCATCAAGGGCGCGGCAAGCCTCCTGGCATTGACTCAAGATGCGCTCGGAATAGGTAAGAAGCAAATGACCCGCTTCTGTGAGCTGCGCTTTACGGCCGCCGCGATCAAATAAAGACACATCTAGTTGCTTCTCCAGGTTTTGGATCTGCAAACTCACCGCTGGCTGAGTTACGTAGAGGCTATCGGCGGCTTTTTTAAAGCTGCCCTCACTGGCGATGGCCCGCAGGATGCGCAGCTGATCAATAGTGAACGGAAGGTCCGCCAT
>NZ_CEXBMR010000051.1:0-11871 GCF_982614295.1 Synechococcus sp. | reverse complement strand
TATTCCCGGCATTGTTATCGCCCTTACAATGCCCGTATATGTGAACCGAATCTTCATCGGCGATGAACCAATCCTGGATGCCTTTAGCGGTTCATTTCAAGCTGTTTACCGTTCAGAAAATGGCATGAATTTTGTTGGAATTGAAATTTTAGCGTGGCTATTAGTTGCTTTGGTATCTATTTGCACCTGCGGCCTTGGCGCCCTTGTGGCGGTGCCTGTGAGCAGCTTTTATCTACAAAATGCCGCTTACCACAAAGGCTTAATTAACTGAGCCCAATTAAGGGAAACCAGGTGCGCCGCGAAAACCTAAGCCATAACTAAACATTAGACGCATTAACCAATAGGCAAATAGAACAACAGCCCCTACACCTAATGGCCATGCGGGCATTCCCCTGGGTATTAAACGCCGCTGGTTGATGGCCGTAAAACACCAAGCGATCAAGGCAAACGCCACTAAGGGTCCAAAAGCATGCAATTGAACTGACTCACTAAGGTTGCCGCGTAAAGCAGCAACTGTTGCCCTGGTTAGGAAGCAGGTGGGGCATGGGATGCCGGTTAATGCCTTCAGCGGACAAGGCCAGCCAAGTAAAGGCCCATGGGCACCTTTAAGTATTAAATAACCACTGAGGCCAAGGGGTAATAAATAACCGGCTTGCCTTAAGCGGCTTAAAAAAGGATTCAGATCAACCTCCTTAATCAGCGATCCACCGAACCCATAATCACATCAATAGAACCAAGAATTGCCATAATATCAGCAACTTTTACGCCTTTTAATAAATGAGGCAAGATTTGTAGGTTATTAAAATCCGCAGCCCTGATCTTCCAGCGCCAAGGGGTTACATCATTATTGCCGATGATAAATACACCGAGCTCGCCTTTACCTGATTCCACCCTGCTATAAAGTTGTCCTTCAGGGATCTTAAATGTAGGTGCTACTTTTTTAGCAACTATTTGATAATCAAATCCATAAAATTCACTAGTTTTTCCTTCTGCTTTTCTTAGTGCTTCCAAATTTTCAGTAGGCCCACCTGGAATTTGCTTACAAGCCTGTTTCAAGATTTTTAGTGATTCGCGCATTTCTTGAATTCGCACCCGATAACGGGCATAACAACAACCCTCCTGGGCCGTAACCACCTGCCAATCAAATTCGTGATAGCACTCATATTTATCTACACGTCGCAAATCCCATTCCACCCCTGATGCCCTCAACATCGGCCCCGAAAGGCTCCAATTGATCGCCTGCTCGCGACTAATAACTCCCAACCCTTCAATGCGCCGCTTAAAAATTGGGTTATTAGTAATTAATTTTTCATATTCATCAATTTTCGGGCCAAACCAATCACAGAAATCCTCACATTTTTCAAGCCAGCCATGGGGTAAATCTGCTGCTACTCCACCGATGCGGAAATAATTATTATTTACCATTCGTTGGCCGGTAGCTGCCTCCCAAAGGTCGTAGATCATCTCCCGCTCACGGAAGATATAGAAAAATGGTGTTTGTGCTCCCACATCGGCAAGGAAGGGTCCTAGCCAAAGCAAATGGTTGGCAATGCGATTTAACTCAAGCATCAGCACCCGGATATAACTTGCCCGCCTTGGCACCTTCACATCAGCAAGGCGCTCTGGTGCATTTACTGTGATCGCTTCGTTAAACATCCCCGCCGCATAATCCCAACGACTCACATAAGGCACAAACATCACATTTGTGCGGCTTTCGGCGATTTTTTCCATGCCGCGATGTAGATAGCCGATCACCGGCTCGCAATCCACTACATCTTCCCCATCAAGGGTTACCACCAACCTCAACACCCCGTGCATAGATGGGTGATGGGGCCCAAAATTGAGCACCATCGGCTCGGTGCGCGTTTCCAGCTGCGTCATCTACCAAAGCCCTGGCTTTCTTGTGATCCTAGGAAGGAGTGGGCACATCCACCGGTTTTTATTTGCCTAATTCACCCTGAACAGCCCCACCTCCACTCACAATCCACTGCTGCAACCCGGCTTTGAACACGAACCGGTGTTACCAAGCCAAGTGCTGGAAGCCTTCGCCTGCTTACCAAACGAAGGAATTCTGCTCGATTGCACTTTGGGGGGCGCCGGCCACAGCGCCCTATTGCTTCAAGCTCACCCTGGCTGGCAACTCATCGGCCTTGATCAAGACCCCAATGCCCGTGTGGCTGCAGCTAAAAAACTAAGCCCCTATCAAGAAAGGGTACAAATTATTGCCACAAATTTTGCCTGCTATCAACCAGCTAGCCCAGTGGTGGCAGTGCTTGCTGATTTAGGGGTTAGCAGCCATCAACTAAATCAAGCGGAGCGTGGTTTCAGCTTCCGCAGCGATGGCCCCCTCGATATGCGTATGAATCCCGAGGGGGTAGGGGAAACCGCTGCAGCCTTGATCGATCGCCTCACTGAAACAGAGCTGGCCGATTTGTTGTTTAACAACGGAGAAGAAAGATTGGCTCGCCGAATTGCCCGCAAATTAGTAGCGGAAAAGCCCTGGGATGATGGCAAACGCGGCACTGCCGCCCTTGCTTATGCCATTGCCGGTTGCTACCCCCCCAAGCAACGCCATGGCCGCATCCATGCCGCCACCCGAAGTTTTCAAGCCTTGCGCATTGCCGTAAACGATGAATTGGGGGCATTGGAAACACTGCTAGATCAAGCGCCCCATTGGTTGCAAAGCGGCGCTCGCTTTGCCGTAATCAGCTTCCATTCATTGGAAGATCGGCTTGTGAAAAACAGCTTTAAAAGCAACCCCTCCTTACACGTAATCACCCGGAAACCGCTGATAGCTGATGCCGCAGAAGAGGCCAGTAACGCTCGAGCCCGTTCTGCCAAGTTGCGCGTAAGCGAAAAGTTGTGAACCTACAAATCACCTGGTGGATTGCCTTAATAATCCAGCTGATTGCCCTACCAGGGGTGGTGTTACCAGTGCTGCCCGGCTTGCTGCTTCTACCAATTGGCACAGGGATTTGGTGCTGGGCGGTGGGCTGGCAGCAGGGCTGGCCCCCTTTTGTTGTGGCCTTATTGCTGCTACTGCTCGGCTGGGGAGCTGATGCTCTTGGGATGCTGCTGGGGGCCGCGCGGCTTAAGGCCAGCCGTTGGGCTTACCTAGGCGCTGGCATTGGCCTACTGGTGGGAATTCTTGGTTTATTGCCCGCTCTGCCAATCGGGGGACCGCTGCTCGGAGCGCTTATTGGACCCTTGCTGGGGGCAAGCCTGGGGCAACTTATCTCCACCCCCAGCCAACTTTTACTTGGTTTGCAGGTGGGGTTAGCTGTGGTGCTTGGGATGCTTGTGAGCCGCATCGCTCAGGCCCTGCTCACCTTGGCGGGAATCGTGAGCTTTGTTTTGCTTAGCGGAGGTTTGCCAGCACCTGGCTGAACCACTCCAAAGTTGCGCTGATCTGCGTTTCTGTAGTGGATCGCCCCAAACCAAACCGCACGGAAGCTGCTGCCTCTAAGCGGCTGCGGCCCAGGGCTAGCAGCACATGGGATGGTTCTCCAGTTGCACTGCTGCAAGCAGAGCCGCCACTAACAGCTAAACGCTTTTTCAAATTGCTATGGAGCCTGGTGCCATTTACCCCAGCCACAGTGATATTTAAGTTGTGGGCTAAGCGCGGCTGGAGGGCACCATTAAGTTCTATCCCCCCCAGTTGCTGCAAGCCGCACCAAAGTTGATCCCGCAGCAGCGCCAGCCGTTGTTCACGCTCGCTTGCATCAATAAGCGCAAACTGCAATGCCGCTGCCAAACCCACAACTAAAGGGGTGCTCAAACTGCCGCTGCGGCGTCCCCCCTCTTGGCCACCGCCATGGAGTTGGGCTGCTAGCTCAATCCCATCAGCCACCACTAAGGCGCCACAACCTTTCGGGCCATAAAACTTATGGCCGCTGCAGCTAAGTAGATCAATCCCTAATTGCAAAGGTTTGAGCTGCTGATGCCCCACCAGCTGCGCTGCATCGCAATGGAAAGCCGCCCCATGGCTGCGGCAAAGCGCTCCGATCGCGGCAAGGGGCTGCAGCACCCCAATTTCGTTATTTGCCGCCATCACACTTACCAGCACGGTGTCTGGTTGCAAGGCAGCTTCCAAGCGAGCTGGATCCAGTAAGCCATCGGCTTCCACCGGCAGCACCGTGAGGCCAAAGCCCATCTTTTCGAGGTAGCGGCAGGGGTCTAATACGGCTCGATGTTCAGTGGCCACCGTGATCAAATGGCGCCCCCTTGCCATCCTTGCCTCGCATAAACCTTTGATCGCCAAGTTGTTTGCTTCTGTTGCTCCACTGGTAAAAACCATGGATTCCGGAGGCACCCCAAAGCTCGCTGCCATCACCTCCCTTGCCTGTTCCACCTGCCCTGCTGCTGCCAAACCAGGCAGGTGGGAGCGGCTGGAGGGATTTGCAAACTCCTCATTCCAAAGCGGCGCCATCGCTGCCACAACCTTTGGATCGCAGGGGGTACTGGCTTGATGATCGAGGTAGATCGGCGCAGCGGCCACTGAAAACCCCCAAAGCTGTTAGCTGGCACCATGCTGGCGGGGAATGTAGCGCAATGTTTATGGCCTCCCACAAAGGCTTTGTGATGCTGGCGGCATTACTACTTGCAAGCCCTAGCTGGGGGCAGGGCTTAGGCCTTGAAATACAAAAACCAGAAAAATATCGTCCAGCGGGAATGTTGATCCTGCAGGAACGCACAATTCCTTATGGCATAGAGGTATCAGGGATTTATGCGATCCGTGATGCCAATGATTTTCCAAATGGCAAAAGGTTGAAGCTTTGGCAAGAGGCGGTGAACGACGTAAAAGTACGTAATGAAACCCTTCGCTGCGATACCAACGCCCCAGCCCGCATAACAAGTAATGGCAGCCAGTTGGTGATGTTGGAACTGAATCCCGGCGGTTTTGTAGGCAGCCACAACCGTTTATCCCATTTGATTTGGTGGGCCGCCTGTTTTCCGGAACAGGCCGGTAAAGACCCAAATAATTTGCAAGCGGTTGCCCGCAAATTGGGCTTTAGTGGCAACTTGAACGAACGGGAACATCTCCTACCGGGAAATCCCCGCTGAAACCAAAATGCAAAATCCAAACCCCACCCCAAATCAAAGTGAACCAGTGGAAACACTGCTAAACGCACAACCACGGGTGCTTTTAGTAGACGATGAACCCGGCATTCGCACCGCTGTGCAGGCTTATTTCGAAGACGAAGGTTTTTTGGTTAGTACCGCCTGTGATGGGGAAGAGGGCTGGGAGAAGGCTCAAGCAGAAATCCCAGATGTGGTGTTGAGCGATGTGATGATGCCGCGCATGGATGGCTACGGGCTGCTGAAACGCTTACGGGAAGACGAACGCCTCGGTGGCACGCCAGTGATATTTCTAACTGCAAAAGGGATGACCTCCGATCGCATCACTGGCTTTCGCGCTGGGGTAGACGACTACATCCCAAAACCATTTGATCCCGACGAATTAGTTGCCCGGGTGCGCAATGTGGTGCAACGCCAAGAAAGGCTTTTGCGGGAAGCCGCCCGCTATGCCGACACCGACATGGGTCAGATGGCAAAACAAATAACTGAAATCCGCTCAATGCTGCAAGGGGGCGGCAATAAAAAAGGAATCGCCCCAGCCGATCATGTTTTTACACCGAGGGAAGCGAGCGTGCTGCAACTGGTGGCAGAAGGTTTAATGAATAAAGAAATCGCTCGCCAATTGGAAACATCAATCCGCAATGTAGAGAAATACGTGAGCCGATTGTTTGCTAAAACCGGCACCTCAAGCCGCACCGAATTAGTGCGTTATGCCCTTGAGAATGCCCTGGTGAATTGAAGGCAGCATTTAATAAAGGCAATATCTATCGTGATCGCATAAACCTTGATGCAGAAGCGATCTGCTCTTGGTATGCCAAACGTTGGCCCCATAGTTCCATAAGCGATTGGCAACAGCGTTTAGATAGTGGTGAAATTCGTTGTAATGGTGCCTATTGGGAATGGCATCGTCCCCCCTGGCTGGAGGAAGCGGTGCCGGATGAATGGTCGATTATTTATAACAACAACGATTTACTAATACTTAATAAACCCAGCGGACTGCCGGTTTTACCAGCAGGTGGTTTTATGGAACATAGCCTGCTCAAGTTGCTGGAAAAGCAATATCAAGGTGATAAATATGGCCTGCCACGGCCGGTGCATCGGCTCGGACGTTTCACCTCAGGCCTGCTGGTGTGCGCCCGCAAAAGCTGCAGCCGCGCTTGGCTCAGCGCGCTGTTACGCGATCACGGGGGCCAACAGGGCTGCTGCAAGATCTATCGCGCCCTACTGCAAATCCCCGTTTCAGGTTCAGCTTTGCTGGATCTACAACCCGAGCTGGCCTTGGAACTCAACACCGCCATTGGCCAGAGGCCCCACCGCCGCCTTGGCAGCATCTGGGCGGCTGCAATTGAGCAAAAGGGCCCTGGGGTATTACAGGCTTCCAGCCAGCTGCAGCTATTGCAAAAGCAAGCTGATGCCTGGTTGGTGCAGTTCACAATTACAACCGGACGCCCCCATCAAATTCGCATTCATGCCGCCGCCGCCGGGGCACCACTACTGGGTGATCCCCTTTATCAGGTGGGGGGAACTGCCAGCGATGCCCTACCAGGTGAGGGCGGCTATCAGCTCCATGCCCATCGCCTGGTATTACCCCTAGCTAATGGCGAAGAGCTCAAACTTGAAGCGCCACTACCAAAAGAACTGGAGTTGATTAATACTTAATCAACAAGCATTTCAATTAGCTTTTGCAAATCAACACCAATTAGACTGGATACATCTTTCAAGATCTGCCGCAATTAACATAGCCAATAGTTCTTGCTAAACATAATTTCGCTCAGCTGGTTGCTCACCTGCAAAATCGTTCAAATTCAATCAATCTTGAAAAGTAAAAAGGCGCTTTATTAAGGCTGCGCCGCAGGGGTTTAAAGCCAGCTTCTGCCGCTGCTGCAACGATGCCGGTTTCTCGCAAAGTGTATGCCCGGGTGCTCTTACTTGGGCCAGGAAAAAGTGAGCCAATGCTTTTTAACAAGGCCAGCAATGGAGTGTATGGAGCAAAACTCACGATTAAGCGTTGTTCAGCAAGGCCTGCCAAATGTTTAACCATCACCTCTGCCTGCGGTTGCGGGTAGTGGATAAAAACATCAAGGCAAACCACTGTGTTGTAGGTGCCGCTCAAGCTTTCCAAATCGGAGCAGCTGAATTGCACACGGGCGGCCTCGAGGCCGGCCTCGGCCGCCCGCCTGGAGGCTTCTTGCACCATCGCTTCTGAAATATCACTAGCGGCAATATTTGCGGCCCCCAGCTGAGCTAAAGGCAAGCTGAGGCTGCCCACACCACAACCGGCATCACAAAAACTACGGCCACCTAGATCGCTATCTTCTTGCAACCATGCCAAAACATTGTCGACGGTTTTTTGATGGCCGATGCGGATATTGCGCTGCACCCGGTTCACATCAGCGCTGTTGCTGTAGATGCGATTCCAGCGATCAAATCCAACTGTTTCGAAGTAGCCCTTTACCTCCGCTTTTTCTAGGTTGCTCATCTGCATAAATGCCATTGCCGGGGACCCTACCCGTTCCGCTGCCAGCCAAGGCTTTGATCATTGCCAATCTGATCATTGCCAATCCGCCAACAAAGTGTTTGATTCCAGGCCATTCCCAGCAATTGTTGCTCTACAGGGCGCAAATCACCTAGCGGACGCCTGGGTAACACCGTGGCGGCGCGAATTGCAGCATTTGGATTTCCACTCCATGCCGCTAGCCGCTTCACCCCCTCAAGCAAAGCAAGGGTGGTGCCAGCCAAAGTGCCATCTCCAAGGCGGCAGGTGCCTGCCTTCACAGTGATCTGCCGTTCATCCCAGGGGTAAGCGCCGGGGCTTAAGCCATAGGGAGCTAGGGCATCACTCACAAGCAACACCTGCTCAGGCAAGAGCCGCTGCAGCAACACCGCCATCGCGGGCGCCACATGGATTCCATCGGCAATTAAACCAACGCCTACCTGCGGCGCAGCAATGGCCGCCGCTATTGGTCCAGGAGAGCGGTGATGCAAACCCGCCATCGCATTCAAGGCATGGGTGATCATCCCCACCCCTTGGCCATAGGACCGTTGGGCTTGTTCGCCAGTAGCAGCGCTATGGCCGAGGCTCACCAAAATTCCCTGCTGCCGCAGAGCATTAATCAGCAGCTCAGCTCCCGACAGTTCTGGCGCCAAGGTTACGAGCGCAATACTGCTTTCAAAACCAGCAATCCGCTCCCTTAAAGCCTCAATAGAAGGAGCGCACAGATGCTCTAAAGGGTGAGCGCCGCGGCGTTCGGGCGCCAAAAATGGCCCTTCTAAGTGGGCGCCCAGTAAACGGCAACGGCCAGGGCGATGCTGCAGGCGCGCTTCCTCAAGCACCGCAAGGCCACGCCGCAAAGGCGCCACCGCGCAGGTAACAAAAGTGGGGCAGATCGCTTCCACCCCATCACGCCAAAGCAAATCCAATAACTCAAATAAGCGGGGTAACTGCTCTTTTTGCAATTCAGGGAAGGCCAACCCCAAGCCACCATTGATTTGTAGATCAATTCCCGCGGGGCTCAACCATGCACCATCCCAATCAATGCCAGCAGCAGCGGCACCCGTGGCAAGAGGCAGGAGCCGGCTGATGTAGCCCTCCTGGCTCACAAATGCACGCCAGCGCCGCTGCGGCATCCCAGCCGCTTCTGGTAAACGCAGATTTGTATGCCACCGCCCCTCAAGGGCAGCAGTTATGGGCAGCTGCATGGAAACAGGATGAGAATGCCAGCAGTGGCAGTCTGCCGATGGCTAAGGATCCGCGGGTGGGAGTTGTGATGGGCAGTGATTCGGATCTGCCCTGCATGCAAGGGGCAGTGGAGGTGTTGGAAGAATTTGGCGTAGTTCATGAAGTGCGGGTGCTCTCGGCCCATCGCACCCCAAAGGCAATGGTTAATTACGCAGAAAGCGCAAAAGCCCGAGGCTTGCAGGTGTTAATCGCTGGAGCTGGAGGGGCAGCCCACTTACCTGGAATGGTGGCAGCCCTCACAACCTTGCCGGTGATTGGAGTTCCCGTTACGAGCAAAGCCCTAAACGGCCTTGATTCTCTCTATTCAATAGTGCAAATGCCAGCAGGCATCCCGGTGGCAACAGTTGCCATCGGTAATGCCTGCAATGCAGCCTTATTGGCATTGCAAATCCTTGCTCTACAGGATCAAAGCCTCGGAGAGGCGCTGCAGGCTTACAGGCTTGGGTTGCAAGCGATGGTGGAAGCAAAAGATCACAGGTTGCAACAGCTGGGCTGCACTGAATACATTGCTGAGCGCAATTGAGATGTGGCCTCCCCGTTGGTTGCGCTTAAGCCTTGCTTTACCGCTGTTGGTGCTCAACCTATTTGTGTTGCGTCAACTGCTGCTGCCATTAGCTCCATTTCCGGCCCTTTTTGTTGCTGCTGCATTAATTGCTTTTTTGCTTGATCTACCAAGCCGCTGGTTACAACAGCGGGGGTTAACAAAACCGCTAAGTTTTGCCCTTGTTTTAGGAATTACCCTCGGCGGGTTAAGCCTTGCTGCCACCTGGCTTGTGCCGCGATTAATTGAACAATTAGGTGAACTTGTAAATGCAATTCCTAGCTGGCTAGTGCAAGCTCAAGAGCTATTAAATCAATTGCAATCACTTGCAGAAGCGAGGGGCTGGCCCACCGATTTCAGCCCCTTAAGTGATGATTTATTAGCCCGCAGCAGCCGGGTTGCCCGCAGCGTAAGCCAGCAACTGCTCAGCTTGCTTAGCGCCACCCTTGGCCTCACTGTGAACACAGTGATCGTGTTGGTTTTAGCGATATTTTTATTATTAGGTGGCGAAAGTATTGCCGCTGGCCTGGCCCGTTGGATACCAAGCGATTGGCGTGAATTAATCTTTAGCACAATTAATCGCACCTTTCGTGGTTATTTTGCTGGCCAAGTATTAATCGCCTTAATCCTTAGTGGCTTGCAGTTGGTGGTATTCACTTTGCTGCAAATTCCCTACGGGGTGGTATTTGCTTTATTGATTGGATTTACCACCTTGGTGCCCTATGCAAGCGCCCTCACAATCACTTTAGTGAGCACGGTTTTAGCAGTAGAAGATCCCCGTACCGGCCTTGAAGTGCTTGCCGCAGCCATAAGTGTGGGCCAAGTAGTGGATCAACTAATCAGCCCCCGTTTGATGGGTAGCATTGTGGGTTTGCAACCAGCCTGGTTGTTATTTTGCTTACCGCTAGGCGCCCGCGCTGGCAACTTATTGGGGCTTGGAGAACTGCTGGGCTTATTACTAGCGGTGCCGGTTGCCAGCGTGCTTAAAACCTTTCTTGATGAGTTGTATATCAGGTTGCAATCAAGCGCAAGTGATCAATAAAAAACCCCCTAGCAAAAGCAGGGGGTTAAATAGTTGCTAGCAATAAGTAACAGCTAATTAAACATGAAATCCAATTCCTTCGTTCGCCCAACCGGTAGATGGTGCAAGCAGATTAGATCTCTCAAGCTGATCAATTGTAAAGAAATGCCTACCAGTGCCTGCATTAAACAAGCGATATACAGGGGTAGAGGTAGCAACAACACTGCCTGAAGCTAATACATTACCGACAGTGCCCTCAAAGGCATATCCCGACGATGGGGCCACGAGCGCATTCTTTTCAGCTTCACTCGCTGTATAGAAATGAGAGTCTTTAGAAGAGCTGTAGAAACGATAAAGGGCCTGAGTTCCGTTATTCGGAGTATTAAAGCCGATCCCTTCATAGCTGAAACGAGCACCGGTAATAGCATCAATCTCTTTTACGTTATTTGTAAAGAGGTGGCTACCATCAGCACGATCCAAGAAGCGATAGAGAGGTGCCCCGGTTGGGCTATCAGTTAAACTTGGGCTATCAGTCCTAGATGAAGAGTGATGAAGGTTGAGCCTCATCGTTCCATCCGAACTCTTATTCCACCCCCAAGTTTTATCTACAACAGTTGTTGTGCCTACTGCATCAGTTAGATAAACATTCCCCATTGAAAGAGCTGAATCTCCATCGAGCTGAACTACTTTATTTTCAACCTTGAATGACTTCCATGGTGCTCCCGTTGGCGATTCCAGTGCGAAGCCTTTGTCATCAGGATAGGCTGAATTACCCCCAACAAAGTAGGAAAGCGCGCCATCAAATGCTGGCCGGAATGTTTGTGGTGCTTTAGTAAGGGTTGGTTTAAAAGCAACAGGACCAAACTGATAGTTATAGGCCTGATCAATAACGTTCTCGGCCGTTGCTTTAGCCTTGCTGAAACCACCTGATTTGTAATC
Source organism: Synechococcus sp. (assembly GCF_982614295.1). Lineage (NCBI taxonomy): Bacteria > Bacillati > Cyanobacteriota > Cyanophyceae > Synechococcales > Synechococcaceae > Synechococcus > Synechococcus sp. The sequence goes on along the minus strand of NZ_CEXBMR010000051.1, from coordinate 552 downwards.
AGCGCTTATCTTGATGAGTGCTTCGCACCAACCCGTTTGGGCAGAGAGCACATCAGTAAGATTTACGGTATTAGAGCTGTTGCTAGCAACTTGACGTAGATCTTCAGCTGGAAGGGATGCCTGATTTGAGGCAGCACCTGAAGAGTGATGAAGATTTATTCTTACGATTCCATCCAAACCTTTGCTAAATCCAAAAGTTTTATCTACAATAGTTGCATTACCTTTTGCATCATATATGGAAATATTTCCCATCGAGATGGAGGAGTCTCCGTCGAGTTGGATTACATTATTATCTATTTTGTATGAGCTCCATTGCGCTCCAGTTGACGACTCTAGTGCGAAGCCTTTGTCATTAGGATAGGCAGGATTCCCCCCAACAAAGTAGGAAAGAGCGCCTTCAAATGTGGGCCGGAAGGTTTGCGGGGCGCTAGTAAGGGTTGGCTTGAAAGCTACGGGTGAGTATTGGTAGTTATAAGCCCCCAAGATAACGTCTGTTGCCGTTGCCTTCGCCTTGCTATAGCCGCCGGATTTGTAATCAGCACTTATTTTAAG
>NZ_CEXBMR010000050.1:0-11951 GCF_982614295.1 Synechococcus sp. | reverse complement strand
TATTGGTTGGCTGGGCCAGGCCCGTCAAGGCTGATGTGGTTGACTCGCCGCCACCCCAACCGTATGACCGTGAGATCGCCTTCGTTGATTCACTCGAGCTTGACGATGTCGTTGTTGCAGACTGTTCAGAGTCCCCGGATGCTTTCTGGGGAGAGCTCTTCTCTTCGGCAGCTCTCGCCCGCGGTGCTCGAGGGGCGGTGATCAACGGTTCGATTCGAGACGTTCACCGAATCCAAGCCGCAGGCTTTCCCGTTCACAGTTCGAGCACTGCAGTGACTGACAGCCTCGGACGCCTGAGGATCCTCCACCAAGACGACCCCATCACTCTAGGCACCGTGAGTGTCTCATGCGGGGACTTGGTTGTCTCAGGCATCGACGGAACGGTAATTGTTCCATGAGCAATCGCCGCCGAAGTTATAAGGCTTGCCGTTGAAAAAGCCTCAATTGAGACTTCTGCCCTTCACATGTTGCAAAGTGGGTCGCTTTTGCGAGACGTGTGGGAAAAACACCACGTTTTGTAACTAGAGGAATGCAAGAACTAATGATGACAGCGCAACTAACGGCGGGAAACCTCCTGTTAAGGATGACAGACCAGGAATTCGAGGGCGCCTATGTCGCTCGCGTTTGGGACCCAGAAGTACAGGGGCCTTCAGTGGTTAAGAAGGCAGGATGGCCTTCCTTTCACCTATGAATACCTTTGGATGAGGTGCTCGCAATGAAGTAACAAAAGTAGGTGATAATACAACTTCTCCAGGCTGATATTGGCAGCCAAGTGCGCTCCACCACTATATATTTAGTTTATAAAGTAACGCTAATGGCTAGTGTCCTTATGAAATGATTCGTGTGATGTGAGTCAAACAAGCCGCTTGCCCCATCTCCTTATTTCATGCATAAGTAAAGGTTGCGATCTAATATCATCAAATAATCTTTTCTGATTTGGTTGAAATGATGCAGAAACTCCTCACATTCTTTCTATCTTTCTTTTTTATCGACTCCAAAAGGCTCCCAAAAACTCGTCTTGGATTCATTATTCAGCCAATAGTTGCTATAATAGCATTTTCGGCGGTATATTTTTTCTTGAATTCATTATTTCCTTCGTGTAAGGAAATGTTGACAACTAAAAATGAGTTTATTGAAATCTCGGAAAACAAAAAAGCGCTAAAAGTTGCTGCAGATATGAAAAAGGCAGGTTGCCCTTACTGAACTAATCATTCTATGCCCCAGTGCTTCTTCTCTTTTCTTGCCAGTAGGGTGATTGTGGTTGATGATCCCCCTTTAATAACAGCATGGGAATTCATCGTGATCGCTTTGCGCGCTTAACTTAAGCACCGCGTAGATCATCAGAAAACCTGCTAAGGCAACATGTCAAATTAAAAGATTTTGAAATCTAGCAAAACTCGTGAGCTGCCTTTAAATTTTAGAAACTGGCGTTTGCTTCCCAGCGTTGCCCTTGGATAGAGCGAGCTTTACAACTGATTGACTTTAGTTCCAATCTGCAGTTGCCCAATACAGGCCAAGCTTTTGGCATTTCTTCCGCTATGCCGTTGTTGTTGTATAAAACTTCACTGATACTGCTGAGGTCTAAATCGATTGGACCGGTGATCACACAACGGGTGTTTTTGCATTGCAAACTATTTTGACTGGTGCCAGCAAGGGTGAGTTGATTACTGGAATCAACTTGTTTGCCGCGGGCGATAAAACGCACGCTGATTACATCTTTTTGCAATTGATCCAGCACAACCCGGCTGCAGGGCCCCTGCGGTTGATCCTCTAAATTACGACTGCAATTGTTTGTTGAGATGGTGAGATTACCAATGTTTTCAAGTATTTTTTGCGCCGTAACCTCAGTTTGATAGGCGAAGGCAAAACCTGTTGTAAGCAGCACTAAACGAAGAGTTTTATTCATAGCTATATGTGTACTGAACCCATTCTGGTGATTTTAATAGCCGCTGTCGGCAACGCAGATACCTTGACAAGAAATGCCATTAGATGCTGTGCGGCCGCAATGGCCGCATAAAACCCTTTCAATCTCTTTACTGCTTTCAGGCGTTTCAATATCCGTATCGGTTGGAGCCGCTGGAGGTATGGCTTGGCTCAAAGCTCCTCGCTAAGCACCACCGGTAACACTGAAGGTGCTGGGGCATCGGCCGGATCATCGCTTTGTTCCGCCTCTGTGGGTTTGGTTTCGCAGGCGTTTAATGCCTCCTGCAGGATTGAATCAAAGGTTTGGCCAGGCAAGCGATGGCGAGCCACTTCAAGAAAAGCGCGGGCCAAGGATTCACCAGCGGCAGCGTGCAGCCTTGGATTTTCCCTGCGTCGAGCTTGCTCATGGGCAACTGAACGTAAAAAGCGATCAGTAACGTCGCGTTTTGTGCAAGCGCGAATCAAACCGTCATCACGGAGGCTGGCGCTACCGAGTTGTTCAAGTTCGGTAATGCGCCGTTGCAGGCTTTCAAATACCTCTTGAGCTTCTTTTTCAACGGTTTCAAGCTGCCCATCAGACATCTGAGGCAGATCTGCCACATAAACCTTGCCATGATCAGCAAGAGTTAAGTAGGTGGGTCTTGGTCCGCCGCGTTGCTGTTCAGCGCCAAAACGCTGGGGGCGATTTGGCGGAATTGGGCCAGCTGAACTGCGGCGACGGGTGATACGGGGCTGATTAAGAGACGCTTCGCTTGAAATCACTTCGGTTATTAGACCTGGTTAGCCAGGCGTTACTTGCAAGTTGATCTTTCAGTTTGACAGATCTCAGGTGCCCTAAGCCCCATTTGGTAATCCAGCCACCCCAGCTGGGCCGATTTCAACTTCACCCAGGGGCCATCCGGCCATGCCGAGGCTGCTGATTAGCTCTAGGCAAGGGGCAACTGCAACTTCAGGCAGCACCAATACAAAGCCCACTCCCAGATTGAAGGTGTGCCATAAATCCGCCTCTGGAATCTGCCCCAGTTGCTGAAGCCAACTGAATAAAGCTGGCCGCTGCCAGCTGTTCGGATCCACTAGGGCCCTTAATCCTTTCGGTAAGCAGCGGGGCAGGTTTTCGGGTAACCCCCCTCCGGTGATGTGAGCCATGGCATGGAGCGGTAATCCAGAAGCTCGTAAAGCTTTCACCAATGGTGCATATAAGAGTGTGGGCTCAAGCAAGGCATTGGCAGCAGTGGCACCAGCTAAGGCGTCCTGGGGGGCATGCAGATCAATGTGGTTATCGCTCAACACTCTCCTCACAAGGCTGAAGCCATTGCTGTGCACCCCGCTGCTGGCAATAGCTATCAAGCGATCACCTGCAACAACTTGTTTCCCATCAATTAGTTCGTCTTCTTCCACAACAGCTACGCAAAAGCCTGCGAGGTCGTAACGGCCGGCGGAATAGAACCCAGGCATTTCAGCGGTTTCACCGCCGAGTAAGGCGCAACCGCTGCGGCTGCAACCCTCTGCGATACCCAGCACCACTTCGGCCATTGCATCGGGGCTGAGCTTGCCGGTGGCGATGTAATCAAGAAAAAAGAGTGGTTCAGCGCCGCAGGTGATCACATCGTTTGCGCACATTGCAACCAAATCGATTCCCACCCCGTGGTGGCGACCACAGTCTTGAGCGAGCTCGAGTTTTGTACCCACGCCGTCGGTGCCTGCCACCAGAAGTGGCTTGCGCATACCTGAAGGAAGGCGACAAAGCCCACCAAAACCGCCCAGGCCGCCCACCACTTCAGGGCGGCGGGTGGCTTCAACGCTGCTGCGAATGCGATCAACAAAAGCCCTGCCGGCTTCAACATCCACCCCAGCGCTGCGGTAATCCATTGAAGCTCTCGATTTAATGAGCATGCTGGCTCAAGCTCCGCCCCAAAATCAATAAAATTTGGTAGACGATTTTGAGATTGGCACATGCTTTGATCAGTTCAGCTTATGGTGTTGATCGGATTTGCTGATACTTTCCCCCTTAATTCTGCCGCCAAAGTGTTTGCGATCAGGGCGATTAGCCGATTGATTGCATTTCCTAATCTAAAAATAAAGGGGCCTAGTGATTAAAAGCAGCTTTTTATTTGCTTTATATTCGATTCGTTGTTCAAATCATTAGGAACTGCAACGGGCATTTCGTTATTAAAAAAACTGTGTTTTTAATAACGAAATGCATTCCATTAAACCGTTGAGCTGGGTTGATCAAGGTCTCCCGGTTGCTGTTAGCAGCTTGTTTCGTTTGTTATGCAAAATCTTCAAGCTGCAAAGTTCCTGTTTCCAAGTGCCTTGCTTTGCATTGCCACTTCTGCCTCAACGGTTGCTCCAACTTTGGCCCAAGAGAACACGGAGCCCCTACAACAGCTCACTGCTCTTGCCGAAACCACAGCCCCAAGCTCCCTTGATCTTGAGCTTCCAGGCCTTGATTCGCCTTTGCCCCTAAAGCTCAAAGCTCCATCTGTGCGGATGTTCCCTCGGGTGCTTGCCTCAAGCCAAGGGGAAGCCAGCTGGTATGGCCCAGGTTTTTTTGGTAATCGCACCGCTAACGGCGAAGTTTTTAGGCCCGGCACCCTTACTGCCGCCCACCGCAGCCTGCCTTTTGGCACCAAGGTGAGGGTTACAAATCTGTGGAATGGTCGTTCCGCTGTAGTACGCATCAATGATCGCGGTCCTTTTCATGGCGCCCGGGTGATTGATCTTGCCCATGGAGCAGCCCACGAGCTCGGTTTGATTGTTTCTGGCATCGCAACGGTCAAGCTTGAGGTGTTGCAGTAACGCCTAATGGCTCAGATCCCTCTGCTCCTTTCGCTTCAAGATTTGGAGCAGTGGAAATCAGCCAGCACCGAGGCAATTAATTTCGTACCCACCATGGGCGGCTTACATGCCGGCCACGGTGGGCTTTTTAATGCAGCAGCACAACTCGAAACCAGGGTTTTGGTGAGTGTGTTCGTGAACCCGCTGCAATTTGGCCGCGGCGAGGATTTTGAGCGATATCCCCGCCAGCTTGAGGCGGATCTACAACTTGCGGCAAGCCATGGCGCCCATGCTCTTTGGGCGCCTCAAATCAATGATTTATACCCACGAGGAGAAGCGGGGCTAACTCAGGTGTTACCCGCACCTGAACTGGTGCAGCATCTCTGCGGCCCCCAGCGACCAACACATTTTCAAGGGGTTTGCACTGTGGTGGCCCGATTATTGGCTTTGGTTCAACCCAAGCGAATTTATTTAGGGGAAAAGGATTGGCAGCAGCTACAGGTGCTTAAGCGCATGGTGCTGGATTTGGGTTTGCCGGTGCAGGTGATGGCTTGCCCCACCCAAAGGGAAAAGGATGGCTTGCCTTTTAGTTCGAGGAATACCTACCTCACAGGCGAGCAACGCCAGCGAGCAGCTGCTTTGCCTAAGGCATTGGCTGAATTCAGCATTTGCCCAAACCCTGGCATTGCAGATGTGGTTCAAAATAAGGAAACACTTTTATTGCAGCTACGTTCTTGCTTAGAGGCCGCAGCTCTCCAGGTGGAATATTTGGAATTGGTAAATCCCCTCAGTTTGCAGCCCCTGCAGCTGTTGGAAACCCCCGCACTACTCGCTGCAGCTGTGCGTTGCGGCAGCACACGCTTAATTGATCACCGGATTTTATAACCAAGTTTTTCATGACCAATTCAGCGATCATTGCCATTGATGGCCCTGCCGGTGCAGGTAAAAGCACCGTTACCCGCCAGGTGGCCATGCGCTTGGGATTGGTTTATCTAGATACCGGTGCGATGTATCGAGCTGTTACCTGGCTGCTGCAAAGCCTTGATTTGCCAGTTCAGGAAAGCAAAGCACTGCAGCAGGCGTTATCAAGTCTTGAGCTGCGTTTAGAAGCCCAGCCGCAGGGGGATCAACTTGTGTGGGTGAATGGCAAAAACGTAACGGAGCAAATTCGTACCGCAGAAATAACAGCTGGCGTATCGGCGGTGGCAGCACTTCCCAGTGTGAGAAATGCCTTAACGGCTCAGCAACGGCGGCTTGGTGCCAGCGGCGGCTTAGTGGCAGAAGGGCGAGACATAGGCACTGCTGTATTTCCCAATGCGGAGCTCAAGGTTTATCTCACTGCCACGGTGGCAGAACGGGCCCGGCGCCGTAGTGCTGATTTGATCCAGCGGGGCTTACCACTACCTGATTTAAAGCAGCTTGAGCAGGAGATCAATACGAGGGATCAACTTGATTCCACAAGGGCGGTAGCCCCCCTCTGCAAAGCCGCTGATGCTTTGGAACTTGTTAGTGATGGCATGAGCATTGAGCAGGTGGTGCAGCAAATCGTTTGTTGGTATGAGGCAAAGCTGCTTCCCCCAGGCTTTAGCTAAAAGCAGCTAAGGCCTGGGCGGCCCGCAAACGCACCACTGGAACTTCTTCAATGGCTTCCTGGCTGCGAGCTTTCAATAGCAGTAAACAGGCTTGAGTAAAAGAGCTTGCGGAATTCCTGCCGAAATTTTCAAGCCCCACCACCGCGGCATAACGCACAATCCACTCCCCATCAGCGCAACCAAGCTTTAAGCCTGCAAGGCAAATTTCCATTGTTTCAAGCTTTTCTTCTGGCGAAAGCTCAGCCAGCTCTATGCGGCCAAGGCCCATGGCCGCAGCACATCGCACACTGGGGCCGATGTCTTGCTCTATTGCTCGTTGAAGCACCGCTAAACCGCGGTGGTCGCCGATTTGGGCAAGAGCTCGCACCGCCCAAGCCCTAGCACCGTAATTATGTTCATCAAGGTTGTTGAGGATGGCTTGCACTGCTGCTGTTTTGCAGGCAATCAAGCCGCCCACAGCAATTGCCGCAGCACCTGGATTATTGGTTGCGAGCAGGGTTATCAAACAATTGATCGCAGCTTGCTGATCGATGGAATTGAGTGGCAGTTGCGAACTAATTTTTGCTAGATCCAAACTTGCAGCCACAAGCGCCTCTGCAGAACAGGCTTGTTCCACAGCCAAAAGAAATCCATTGAGTTGTTGATTCACAAAAGCTGGTCCATTAATGCAAGCAGTTGCTTCTCTCGCTCACCAAGTTGAACAGGGCCGGGATTATCAGGCGAATCCTCCAATAACCCCCTAAGTGCATACAACTTCAAACTATTTTCTACTTGGCATGTTGCTATTTGTTCTGCGGCAGGCCTCCAGCCGCAGGCAGCAAGATCCAGCAGGGCTGCTCGACGCACCAACAATTGACTATTTTTTAAAAGTGCAACTATCCCTTCAGCCCATTTCGAATTACCACTGATCTGGAGCAGTGCCCTGCAGGCGGCACTCGCTACCACTGGCCGGTTGTGGTGTTGAAAACTTTCAAGGCTTTTTTGAAAATCTTGATCGGCTTTGAGGCCATTCATAACGCAAATCTGCCCAATTGCTTCTAGCAATGCTTCACAAGGTTCGCCCAAATGCAGGCTATTTCCCACCGGTTCCCCGGCCCCACGCAGTTGTAAATGTGCCACTAGAGCACTTAAGGCTTGCTTATCTCCAAGTTCACCTAGGGATCGGGCTGCTGCTTCCCGCAGGCTGTGATCAGGATGATCAAGGGCTTTTATTAAATCTGCTACAGCAACTTTTGCTTTCAATTTGCCAAGCGCGCGAGCGGCATTTCTAGCAACACCAACTTTCTCATTTATTAAATCGTCTGGTTCTTGAGGAGCGCTTAAAACTCTTGTTAAAGCTGATAAAAGAAGGGGAACAGCGCTTGGATGTTTAGAGCGCATTCTCCCTAGCCACCAAGCTCCATAGTATTGAGCGCTGAAATCAACTTGCTGTGTGAGCCTTTGCAATGCCTCGATTTCGTTGATCGGTTCGCCAGATGAAATCTTGTTATCCATTTAGCGCAACATCGCTGATATTTAGTTTAAAGGCACAAAAAAGCCCCCCCTCATGTAGAGGGGGGGCTAAAACTAACAGATAACCTGAAATTCAGGTGAGAGCATTGATTGCATAATCAATGTAATTGTTAGCATCATTAGCAGCATCACCAGATAGGCCATGATTTGCCTTCATGTACCTAAGAGCTTCTACATACCAAGAAGGTGAAAGCTCAAAGGTGCGGTTGATCTCATCAATGCCAGCAATTAAGTAGTCGTCCATAGGGCCGGTGCCACCTGCCACGAGGCAGTAGGTAACCATGCGCAGGTAGTAACCAATGTCGCGGGAACATTTGGCTTTCCCTTCGGGCGTAGCCGCATAATTAGGGCCTTGCATTTGAGTGGTGTAAGGAAATTTCGTATACACCGCTTGCGCTGCGCCATTTACAAGGCTATCTGCTTTGGCAGTGAGAGCCTTTGCAGCTTCAAGGCTTGATTTGGCGCGGTTGAAACGGCCAAAGGCGGCTTGGATCTCGGTGCTGCTTAGAAACCGACCTTGGGAATCGGCTGCAGAAACTGCCTCTGTGAGGGGTGTTTTCATCGGATGATTTGGTGGGAAAAGTTAAAAAGTTAAGGCGGCTGCTTTAAGCAACAGCGGCTGCAGCGCGATCAAAGTAAGTGCCAATTTCACTTACAAGAGCGGCGCAATCACCACTTGTGATGCCACTGCGATCATTGGTAATGGCGATGGCCGATTGCTTCATGAGATTTACGCCAGCTGCCACCGATGAACCTGGTGTGCCAAGGGCTAGATAGGTTTCGCGCAAGCCATTTAGGCAGCGATCCTCTAATACCGAAGCATCGCCGGCGAAAATTGCATAAGTGACATAGCGGAGAATGATTTCCATGTCGCGTAGGCAAGCGGCCATGCGGCGGCTGGTGTAGGCGTTGCCTCCTGGCGCGATCAATGCGGGCTGTTCAGCAAACAACTGACGGGCTGCGCTAGCCACGATGGTTGATGCGTTGCTGGTGATGCGATTAACGGCATCCAGACGCTTATTGCTGTCAGAAACCATCTTCGCGAGAGCATCGATCTCACCAGGATTTATGAATTGACCCCGGGCGTCTGCCTGGGCGAGAACCCTCGTGAAGGCGTCGAACATTGTGAAAACTCCTTGGGATTGCTGCTGGTGGGTACCACAATTTTATTCTGGCTAATAACTTCACTATCCCCTCGGCCTGTTCACAATGTTTAACGACAAATATTGAGAGGCGATCTGAATCGGTTCAATTACGGGTTTGGAACATATTTTCGATCAATTGCTCCGAAGATCGAACAAAACGTCATGAATGTAGCTTTCGGTCCATTCGGCTCCATGGAATCGCGTAAGCATTCCCCTAGCGGGATCTTTTAAGGCCCGATAAGTGGAATAACGCAATTGCCCTGCTAAAAGTTCACTGGCGCGGAGAGCATCTACAGGTGTTGCTGCATCTACAAATTCCAAATAAAGATTTAAATAATTCTTAAAAGCTGGCATAACAGCCTCCTTGATTAATTCGTCTCCCTCTGGGCCCAATGGAATTCGCGTCCAGAGAAAACCTGGCGAAAAGAAGGGTTCAGCCTCCGCTGGAATCGGTCCGCCACTGGGAAGTTTTTTGCTGCACTCTTGATGCAAAGGTAGAAGCTTTTCCCAAACTAATTGTGTATGCAACGCATCGTTTTTAAGCGCTGGTTGGAGATCCAGGGCTAGCAAATGGCCATTTGGCAGAGTAACTAAATCCGCACCAAAAAATGGTAGATCATAATTACAACTCGGATTAATTACAAAATTAAGAACTGAAGCAGCTTCTCCCCCTTCAACGCAAGCGGCACGCACCTGGCGCAACTTATTCGTTTTGCAGCCCCAAGTGGCTGTTGTTACATTGAATGGCCTAGTTGTAGAGCCGCCACTATCTGATTGCCAAAGAAATCTCTCTGGTATGGGATATGGCTGTGGTTCAAATCTTGCTAGCGCTTCCACAGCATGGTTTAAAAAAGGCTGCCAGCGCCAGCTGGGCAGTATTACGGGTTCAAGGCTGGAGCTACGCATTTTGGTTGTCGCCTGCAGGGAAAAGGAATTCGTGTAAAAACTTATCTGCCCATTCCTTGCCGAAATGGCTTTTAAAAAGGCCGTGGGCAGGATCGCGTTCTGCGCTGTAGATATCGTATGCAATTTGCAACTGCCGCACTTCTGTTGCAGGGATAAGCGATTGGGTTGCGCTGCTCTGTTGATGCAAGGCCCAGTAGCAGTTCAAAAATGCATTGAAAGCTTTGGGTAGAGATAAAGATGCTTCCTCCTTACCTCCACGGCAGAAAAGTAACCAAGGTGAAAAATATTGGTGTGGATCAAAAGAGCGCATCGCCTCTTCTCCGCTTAATTCAGGAAAATTGCTATGCAGCTGTTGCAATCCCTGAAAATGGCGTTCAAAGTAAGTTTCGTCTTGAATTAGTGGTTGAAAATCAAGTACAGCAACCAACTTCGAACGGGCTCCAAACCAGAGCAAATCAATCCCCATAAGCGGCATATCGCGGCTGTATTCCGGATAGGCAACAGCATTTAGAACCTGGAGAGAATCGCCAGCATCAAGCCGGGTAACGCGCCAGCGCCTAAAGCCCGGCACAGCCCATAGCCAGTTTTTGATAACGCTTTTACCGTTGCTGGAATGGCATTCCTCTAGATCACTAGAAAGCGGCAGTGGCTCTGAGCCAGCTGCTTTGAGTTTTTCTTGGAGTTCATCCAAAAAAGGGTCGAACATCAATTTTTGCCAGCTAGAGCGAGTAATTGAGCCTTGGCAGCAGTTGCTTTAATTGCTTCCTCGCTGTTACAACGCAGCTCGGTGCAATAGGTGGTCATGGAAACGCCATCTAGAAATTGCACTGAGCTCACCCGCATACGCACCTGATCAGTAACAAACCAACAGCGTTCGATACCCACGTTTGTGTCGTATCTAGTGGTGATGGAAAGCACCCCATCATCACTGAAGTTGTAAGCGCTCATCACAGCCGCCTTTTCCACATAACCTTTATCCCTCAATAGAAATCCTTTACGGCTATCACCTTGTTGCGGTACATCAATTAGTACTGCGGCATTCTCTGGATCTTGTGAGCCTTGGTTGAGATTGCCTTCCCACCAAAATCTGGCACCACCGGAAGCGCTTGCTGGATCAACTCCGAGGGAAGTACAAATCTTGTTCACACTGGGGTCTTCCCGATCAAAAGGTTCAATTATCAGATTTGAATCGCCAGCTTCATCATCTTGGTAATCAAGATGGTGCACTGCTCTACGGGCGAGCCAAGTGCCTCGGCTAGCTGCAAAAAAAGCCACCATGGTTAGGGGGGTGTTGGTTGCCTCCATTGCTATGCGAGCTGCCCTTGAAGCTGAATCAAGATCTCTTCTATGCGTTGCAATTCAGGGTGATCAGCGATCGAGGCCTCCACTTTTGCTTTGGGTAAGCGCAGTTTTTGGCCAAGGGTTAAAACATCATTGCGCAGGCGATCGCGGTAGGCACTGAGTTCCTGAATGGTTTCCTCTAATTCAGAAACATTGGGGTCAACTGCAGATGATTCAGCCATTTTTATTTTTGGCGAATTTTTTAAAGCCTACACAGTGGCTATAAATCTAAATAAAAAACGAAATTCAGGCTCAAAAGCCAAAACCCTGGAGTTTTGATGACGAACCTTTACGTGATTGCCCGCTTTTGCAAGTGCAGTGGTGAAAGACGGCTTACTGTTCAGGGATGCCCGGCAGAGGTTGAAAAACTTCTGTTTAACGCATCAATAGTACTGCTGATTTAATCAGGTTTTCCTGGCTTTTCGGTAGATTTTATCCACCCCTAGTCCTGCTTTCTCATGCTCGACGCTTTTTCTCGCGCTGTTGTAAGCGCAGATGCCAAAACTGCCACTCTCGGCACAGCTGAAATTGCTTCACTGCGTAATTATGTTGCCGAAGGCAACAAGCGCCTTGACGCCGTTAATGCCATCACCAGCAATGCTTCTTGCATCGTGTCTGATGCTGTAACCGGCATGATCTGCGAAAACACAGGCCTGATTCAGGCTGGTGGTAACTGCTACCCCAACCGTCGTATGGCAGCTTGCCTGCGCGATGGCGAAATCGTGCTTCGCTACATCAGCTATGCATTACTCGC
>NZ_CEXBMR010000049.1:0-12360 GCF_982614295.1 Synechococcus sp. | reverse complement strand
CAAGAAGGTCGCCATCAGGTGAGGGCGCTTGTGGAGGCTTGCCATGCTGCGGGCCTTGAAGTGATCGTGGATGTTGTTTATAACCACACCACTGAAGGAAGTGATAAGGGCCCCACCTTGAGTTGGCGTGGTTTTGCCGATCAAACCTATTACCTTCAATCGGAAACTGGTAGTTATCAAGATGTTTCTGGTTGTGGTAACAGTATTGGTGCCAATCGCCCCATAGTGCGCCAGTTGATCCTGGAATCAATGCGCTGCTGGGCATTGGAATTAGGGGTAGATGGTTTCCGATTTGATCTTGGTGCGGCATTAACCCGTGGTGAAAATCTCACCCCCCTTGATCATCCCCCTCTATTTGAAGAAATGGAGGCGGATCCTGAACTCGCTGATTTGAAATTAGTGGGGGAGCCTTGGGATTGCGGCGGTTTATATCGCCTTGGTGATTTTCCTGCCAAAAGGGTTGGCACTTGGAATGGTAAGTATCGGGATGATCTAAGAAGATTTTGGAAAGGGGATGAAAATACCGCTTGGAATATGGCTGAGCGCTTAAGTGGAAGCCCTGATTTATTCAATGGTAAGGCTGCTCCAGCCGGCAGAAGTATTAATTTCATCACAGCTCATGATGGATTTACATTACATGATTTAGTTAGCTATAATGATAAACATAATTTAGCTAATGGAGAAGATAATCGCGATGGTGATTCCCATAACAACAGCTGGAATCACGGGGTAGAAGGCCCGAGTACAGATCGCGGCATAAGCAACTTGCGCAACCGCCAGGCACGAAATATGCTTACAACTTTGCTACTTTCTCCCGGCGTGCCAATGCTGCTTATGGGCGATGAGCAGAACCGCAGCCAAGGGGGAAATAACAATTGTTGGTGTCAAGATAATCCCTTGGGTTGGATGAATTGGGCGGTTGATACCGAGGCCGAAAGCCTACGTACTTTTGTTAAAAGATTGTTGCGTGTGCGGCAACTATTGCGTGCATTTATTAATCCTGATGTGCCCCTTGAAGAGATCGAGAATACCCAATTTCCCTGGCGGCAATGGCACGGTGTGCAATTAGGAAAACCCGATTGGGCGAGCTGGTCGCATGGGTTTGCCTGGAGTGTGCAAACTGCAGCAGAGGGGCCTCGTTTTTGGTGTGGGATTAATGCTTACTTCAAAGCGTTGCATTTCGATATTCCCAATTCCTCCAGCGGCTGGAAAAGAGTTATCGATACGGCATTACCCGCCGATGAAGATCTACCAGCCGTGCCACAAATCTGGCGACCGCCATCTGCTCCTATGGAAAGCCGCAGCTTGATGTTGTTGGTGGCTGGAGATATTGAGCTAAACCTATAAATTCAAAAAACGCTTAGCTAATTTGAACGCCAATACAACCGAAGCAGCTCCGTAGGAGCTGAATGTGATTACTTGGCCGAGGCTACCGCTGCTGTAAATATCGCGATTCAGCAAAACAAGATCCGCAAGGGAAGCGGCGATGCCCCAAATCAACACCCAAACGCTCACATAAGCCGCTAATTTTATTTTTGGATTCATAGTTGCAAGTACCAATGCACAATTGATAACACCTGGCCAGCAGCACCGTGGCCGCTGAGCAATTCACCAATAAGCGCTGCAGCAAAACCCACCATGGCAGCCCGGCCGTTGAGAAGTTCAACTGCTGCAAGGGCTTTGTTATTCCAGGGGCGCCTGGTGGTGAGCCCCTCACCAAATTTTTCGATCGGTTCGTATTGAAATTGATTTGGCATCACTTTTAAACCTTTTTAATGACAACGCCTCAAAATAGTTGTGTTGCAGCTCTGGGGGGCTTTATGGCGGCATTCAGTTGGCGTGGGTCACTGTTAATACTCGGTTTTTTGCTAGTTGCCCCTCCTTCTCTGGCAAACCTGCCCGGTGACCGGGGCCCAACGCCTGCTCTGCTCAAACCAGGGGCAACGGAATTGGTGTTCAGAAGGGTGCCTGGCCGCCACGCCAGAGGAGATCAACTCTGGTACTTGGAGCTCAAACGTAATGGCGGGGTGGTGGCCCGTTGGCGCGCAGCTAGCGGCGCTCCTGAAAAACAGAAAGCAGACCGCTTTTGGAGCCCGGGCAATGCTGCACCCCTGCCGCCAGGCAGTTATCGCTTAGGGGAGCCGGAAGCTTGGGATAACAGCTACTGGTTGGATTTGCTGCCCAATTTCCCCACCACCCGCAGTGCCCTGGGCATCCACACCTGCCTGCCGGGGGTGGGTTGCATTTGCTTGCCGGATAAAGCCGACACCGATGCCTTGGCTCGCTGGGTGAAGGCTCTCAACCTGAAACAACTCACGGTTTTGAATTAGGCGAGGGATTCCGCTAGAATGGGAATCATTCTTATCTAGCCCTTATGGGGCGGCATTGTTTTTAATGGCTTTTTCCAGTGCTGTGCCAGCTTCCAAGCGATTACCTGTAACTGTGCTTACTGGCTATCTCGGATCCGGTAAAACTACTCTTTTAAACCGCATCCTTACCCATCAGCACGGCTTAAAAGTCGCGGTAATTGTGAATGAATTTGGGGAGGTGGGAATTGATAATCAGCTGGTTATCGATGTTGATGAGGAAATATTTGAAATGAATAATGGTTGCATTTGCTGCACGGTACGGGGCGATTTGATTCGCATTATTGGCAATCTCATGAAGCGCCGGGATCGATTTGATCATTTGGTAATTGAAACCACTGGGTTGGCTGACCCGGCACCTGTTATTCAAACATTTTTTGTAGATGAGGATTTAAAAGATGAATTAAGGCTTGATGCTGTAGTTACATTAGTGGATTTGAAGCACATTTTGCAGCATTGGGAAGCGGAAGAAGTGCAGGAGCAGCTCGCTTTTGCAGATGTGTTGTTGCTTAATAAGTCTGATCTTGTGACAGATGATGAAAGGCTGGATATTGAACAGCGCGTGCGAGCAATTAATCCAATGGCTCGCATGCTTTCCACTTCCAATTCCAACGTTCCTATGGACCAAATCCTTGGAGTTGAAGCATTTGAATTGGAGCGTGCTTTGAGCTTAGATCCTGGATTTTTGGTGGATGAGCACGAGCATGAGCACGATGCGGCCGTTGGTTCAATTGCCTTTGTGGAGGACCGGCCAATGGATCTAGAAAAACTTGGCAATTGGATTTCTGATTTGGTTGCAGAAAGGGGACCTGATCTATTTCGCATGAAAGGTATTATTAATTTGCTAGGAAAAGACGAGCGTTATGTTTTTCAAGCTGTGCACATGTTGATTGATGGCGAATTTGATCGACCTTGGAAAATTGATGAGCGCAGGCGTACTGAATTTGTAATTATTGGCCGCAACTTAGATGAGGAGATGTTGAGAGCTGGTTTTAATTCGTGTGTTGCTTGATCTTCCATGGTTGTAACACCACCACTTGTAGATAAAAGGTTTAGTGGTGAACTGCAGCAGGCCATTACCGCCCTTAGTTGGTCACCTAGTGGAGAATTTTTGGCAATCGCAAGCGCAGGTGGTGAATTACTACTTCTTGATTTTCCTGCCGGTTGTGAGGAGTTGCTGCGCGGTAATAGTGATAAAAGTCTAAGTGCAATTGGCTTCAGCCGCGATTCTTGTTTTTTGATGGCCGTAGGCCAAGCCAGCTGTCTGCTGCTTTGGGAGCTCGGCGGCAGTGGCATCAGGCCCATACCCTTTGATCCAATACCACTGGCCTGCGGTTGGATCGATCAAGCGCTGTGGCAACCGGTTGGATCCCTATTGGCTGTAGGGGCTGGCCGTGAGGTACGCCTTTGGGATAGCTCCACCCGCGGCTGGTTTCCAGGCTGCTTGGATATGGCGGGAACAGTGCAGGGATTGGCCTGGAGCGCCGATGGAATGCAGCTAGCAGCTAGTTGCCACGGAGAGCTTGTTATTTGGAAGCCTTTCGCAAAATCTGAGGATGAGCCCCTGCGAATCCCCACGGGATCTGCGGGTTTGGTGTTGGCTTTTTCACCAACTGGGGATCTGCTGGCAAGTGGGCAAATGGATCGATCACTTCTGCTTTTGCCGCAATTTGGCCAAGGACGACCCTGGCGCTTCAGCGGTTTCCCTGCAAAGGTTCGATCCCTTGCATGGGGTCAGAACAAGGGGGTTCTAGCGCCCCCTCTTGCTGTGGCAGCAGCTGAAAATGTAGTGATTTGGGAGCAACGAGATGCCAGCGAGCAGGGATGGCATGCCAACCCATTGATTTGGCATCAACAAAGGGTGCAAGCGCTCTCCTTCGCGCCGGGTAGCAATCTTTTAGCTTCCGCTTCCGCCGATGGCACTGTTGCCCTTTGGGATGGGCGCGGACGCTTGCGGCAGCCGTTGGAAGGCGATGGCCAGGGTTTTCAGTGCCTGGCATGGAGGGGGGATGGGCTTCATCTGGCTGCTGGCGGCGACCAAGGGAGCTGGTGGTTGTGGCCCGTGGCCGTGCCAGCTCGGGAAAAACAAAATCGAGCGGCGGGATTTGGCTTCGCCCAGTAAACCGGCGACCGGTTACAATGAGAATGATTCTCAATCCTGATCTGTCAGCGTCCCATGGCCTTCCTTGCTTATTTACGTTCTGCCGTTGGGCTAGCAATTGTTTTAAGCCTTGGGGCCTGCAACGATGTAAATAAAAGCGCAAAACCATTCAAGGTTCTTACAACTTTTATGCCGATTACCTTGTTTACCAAGGCGGTTGCAGGTGATTGCGCTGAAGTGCAAGCCCTCATCCCAGCTAATAGTGGTCCCCACGATTTTCAAGCAAAACCAGCCGATTTGACCGCCCTCCGCCAGGCGAAGTTATTAGTTAAAAATGGATTAGGAATGGAAGAATTCCTAACCAAGTTAATTGCTTCCGCTGATAACAAAGATTTGCTAATTATCGATTCGAGCCGCGGCATAACCACCCTTGATTCACCAGAAGAGGAGGGACACTTAGTGGGAGCTCACTCCGACCATGGTGAGGTTAATCCGCATATCTGGCTGGATCCGCTGCGGGCAGTTAGTCAGGTGGAAAATATTCGCGATGGTTTAGTTAAAGCCGATCCCAGTTGCGCGGCAGGCTATCGCCGCAATGCCGCAGCCTATATAGCCAATTTGCAAACACTAAATACTGAAATAACCAACCAATTGAATCCTTATCGAGGTAAAACCTTTGTAGCTTTCCATGACTTTGCCCCTTATTTTGCCAACAGATACAATCTAAAAGCTGATTTTCTCGTGGATTTGCCTGAATTAAATCCAAGCCCCCAGGATCTCCTGCGGGTGGCGGCTGTTGTGAAACGCAGCCAATTAAAAGCTTTGCTTAGTGAACCCCAAGAGGGTGAGCGTTCCTTTAATACCCTAGCCAAAGATTTGGGGATAAAAATTAGTGTCTTTAATCCAATGGAAACCGGAAGTGTGCAGGCCTCCCAAAATCCTGCTACTTATTTCAAGGTGATGCGGAGCAACGTGGCTGACTTGATCAAGGCTTTTGGTGGATAATTCTGTTCTGCGGGTTGAAAACCTCAGCGTTCGTCGCAACGGACAGCTGGTTGTTGATGGTGTGAATTTTGAGTTGCTAAACGAAAGTGATACCGCCCTTGTGGGCCCAAATGGTGCTGGTAAGAGCAGTTTGGTGGCAGCAGTGCTTGGCCTGTTGCCACGCCAAACGGGGGAGGTGTGGGTGTTGGGGCATCGCCTCGGCCCTGCAGGTGAACTACCCCATGAAGTGCGGTCCCGGATCGCCTATCTGCCCCAAACCTTTGAGCTTCAAGGGCGCTTTCCCCTCAGCGTGGCTGAATTTGTAGCTTTTGGTTTTGACCCTCCAGGCCCCCGCTTGCCTTGGCATAACTGGTCAAAGCGTCGCGCGGCAGTGCTTGTTGCCTTGGCCCGTTCCGGTTCTAGCCACCTTGGTGCAAAGTTACTGAGCGAACTATCCGGCGGTGAGCTAAAGAGGGTGCTTTTGGCTTTTTGCGTGGTGCGGCCCCGAAAACTCTTGCTGCTTGATGAAGCGCAGGCGGGGCTTGATGCCCCCGCTACTGAGCAATTTCAGGAATTGCTGTTGCAATTGCGCCGTCAGGAGGGGTGGACCGTGCTGCAGGTATCCCACGACCTGGAAATGGTGCGCCGTAGTTGCGATCAAGTGTTGTGTTTAAACCGTTATCTGCGCTGCAGTGGGCAGCCAACCCATGCCCTCAGCCCCCAACGCTTGGCTGAGCTTTATGGGCCAAACATGGTGGCCTATCAGCATCAGCACGATGCTTGATAGCACTGGGGTACTTTCTCAACCGTTTATGCAGAGGGCTCTGGTGGGGGGCCTGCTCACTGGAGGGTTGGGTGGTTTGCTGGGTAGTTTTGCGGTATTGCGGCAGCTTTCCTTTTTTAGTGATGCCCTCGGCCATTCCGCCCTGCTTGGGGTGAGCATCGGCATCCTTTTGGGAATTAATCCCACCCTGGTTTTAATTCCATTTGCTGTGTTGTTTGCATTGCTGGTGAATCAGTTGGTGGAGCGCAGCGAGCTGCCAGCTGACGCCTTGCTGAATATTGTTTATTCCAGCTCCTTAGCTTTTGCCGTGGTGGCCTTGAGCTTGGTGGAAACCTATCGGGGCGGTATCCAGCAACTGTTATTTGGCGACATCCTTGGCATTGGCTGGCTTGATCTTGGTGTTATTGCCCTGCTGCTGCTTGGGGCAGTGTTGTATTTGGTTTTAAGCATGCGGGCCCAGGTATTACTAACGCTGAATAGCGATTTTGCTGGGGCATTTGGCGTTAGGGCTAATTGGCACCGGATTGCTTTCATCGTGTTGCTCGCCGTGGTGGTGGCGGTTTCGATCAAAGCGGTGGGGGTGTTGCTAATCAGCGCTTTTGTGGTGATTCCTGCCTGTGCGGGTCGTTTATTGAGCCGACGCTTTCCGATTTATGTGCTGAGTTCAGCCATTTTGGGGGGCGGTTGCGCGCTATTGGGGCTTTTTGCCTCTGGGTTAACCAACCTTCCCTCAGGCCCCTGTGTAGTGATCGTGCAGTTCGGTGGTTTTATGCTGGCCTTATTGTTTAAAACCATATTTTGAGTACGGGTATCACAAGCGATAGTTCTTTGTTACTACCACTTGATTTCAGTGCATCGCCTGGGGTTGGTGTGATGCTTTGCGGCCACGGCAGCCGCAATGGTTTTGCCTGCGAAGAATTTGCCAAGTTGGCCAATGGTTTGCGATTGCTTTTACCTGAGGTGCCCGTGGAGCACGGCTACCTGGAATTTGCGCGGCCAATCATCAAAGACGGTTTAGATAAATTGCGAGCCAGGGGCGTTAATCGCATTTTGGCTTTACCTGGCATGCTGTTTGCTGCCGGCCACGCAAAAAATGACATTCCGTCTGTATTAAATACTTACGCTGCTGCTACTGGTATTCAGATCGATTACGGCAGGGAGCTGGGGGTAGATCTGAAAATGATTCAGGCCGCTGCCGCTCGTATTAAAGATGCCATCGCTCTTGCAGATGCCAATGAAGTTGTTGCCACAGAAGATACCTTGCTAGTAGTGGTGGGTAGAGGATCATCAGATCCTGATGCCAATTCAAATGTGGCAAAAGTGTGCCGCATGTTGGTGGAGGGTATTGGTTTTGGCTGGGGTGAAACCGTCTATTCTGGTGTTACTTTTCCTTTAGTAGAACCAGGCTTGCGCCATGCGGTGAAGCTGGGCTTTAAACGCATTTTAGTGTTTCCCTATTTCTTATTTTCAGGTGTGCTGGTAAGCCGGATTTATCAACATACGGATCGAGTTGCAGCTGATAATCCAGCCCAGCAATTTGTAAAAGCGGGCTATTTGAACGATCATCCCCTCGTGTTGGAAACCTTCCGTGAGCGGTTGGCTGAGGTGATAAGGGGCGATGCAAATATGAACTGTTCAATGTGTAAATACAGGGCCCAGGTGCTCGGTTTTGAGGCGGATGTGGGCGCCGTGCAGCACAGCCACCACCACCATGTTGAGGGTTTAAATGAACCCTGCGCCCTATGCGAAAAGGAATGCACGGGTGCATGCCAAGAAACGGAAGCTACGGCAACAACTGCTGAGCACAGCCACAACGACCATCACAGCCATTCCCATGCCAACTATCCCCATAGCCACCATCCCTTGGGGCCAAACAGCTTGAAAAGCTGATTTATTCAGTTGTTTAAAGCGAAGGATTTAACTGTTGCTTGATTACCCAAGTTGTGGCCGCTTTTTGGCTATGCCATGCCTTAAGCAGTTGTTTTGCTAGATCGCGCAATTGCTCTGAATCAGCGGTGGCATCAATGGCACGGCTAAAGCGTTCAATTTCAAATTGTTGGCCTGTGGTGAGCTCAATTGAGTTGCCCATGGCAGCTGAATAGAAACTGAGGCAAATGTATCGAGCTTCTAGGAACGAGCTGTTACAAGAGCTACCCCCGTAAATGCGGGTGTGTATTTCAAATTGTAAATCCGGGTTTACCCATAAGCTTCACCAATGCTATGTATTAACGGATCTAACCAATGGCTGCGAAAGCCTTGTAGCTGCTATGCGTTTGAGCTGGCCCCAGCACCTACAGGCTTCCCGCAGCGTTGAAATGGCTAGTGATGAACAGCGCGGCATGGCCATGGCGTTGATGGGAATATCCCTTTTGGTTTTATCCCAAGATCTTTTGGATCTTGGCCTTAGGTCCCAAGACACTTGCGAAGACACCGAAGCGCAGCAAGAGCCAAATTTGCTCAACAAGGCTTAGATAGCGCTCCGGCGTAGGGGAGGCGGTAGGCGACCACTCACCAGCCAGGCTGCCCCCACCAACAGCGCGGAAGCCCATAGGCAGGCCTGCATGCCGCCCACCAGAAACAAACCCCCTGAAAGCACAGTGCCAAGCAGGCGACCAGCAGCATTTGCCATGTAATAAAAACCCACATTGAGGCTTACCGATTCGGCATCGGTGTAGGCGAGCACCATGTAGCTATGAATAGATGAATTCATTGCAAACACCACTCCAAAAACAGCTAAACCCACCACTACCGCAAGCCCGGGGTTGCCAACTTGGCGCCATAAAGCAATTGCAATAAGGGCTGGAATTGCAGTTAAACAAGCGCTCCAAAATTCCACTGCAGCAACGCCCGGCGGCTCCCCTTTTCCCCAAAGGCGGCGCAGATTTGGTGCAGCAGCTTGAATAATTCCATAGCCGATCACCCAAAGGCCCATAAAGCCGCCAACTTCCCAGAAACGCCAACCGAGGGCTGCCTGCAAAAACACCGGCAGGGCAACCACAAACCACACGTCGCGGGCACCGAATAGGAAAAATCGAGCCAGGGAAAGCACATTGATGCCTCGCGATTTAGAAAAAAGTGAGGAAAAAGCCGGCGTTTGTTTCATTCTGCCAATTTCAGCTGGCAACACCAGTGTTAATAAAAATGCTAAAAATAAAGCTGCTGCCATCACAGCTACGGCTGCATTAAAACCAATGGTTGTTAAAAGTATTCCGCCAAGAAAGAATCCCACACCTTTAAGTGCATTCTTAGAGCCCGTGAGAATTGCAACCCATTTAAATAATTGCTTTTCTCCTTGGTTTTGATCATTGGGTGTTTCTTGTACTACGGTTTTAATTGCACTTTTAGCGCTCATTTTATTGAGATCTTTAGCAACACCGCTTATGGCTTGGGCAAACATCACATAGGCAACGCTCCACCACTTAGGCCAGCTATCAGCAACGGGTATCAACATCAAC
Organism: Synechococcus sp.; assembly: GCF_982614295.1. Lineage (NCBI taxonomy): Bacteria > Bacillati > Cyanobacteriota > Cyanophyceae > Synechococcales > Synechococcaceae > Synechococcus > Synechococcus sp. The sequence goes on along the minus strand of NZ_CEXBMR010000049.1, from coordinate 2,670 downwards.
AGGGCTCCAACCTGCATTAGGGTGCCTGCCCAGAGGGTTAAGCGAAGGCCAAAGCGAGCACCTAGATAGCCACCGTAGAGATTGGTGATGATTCCAAAAAATTCGTAGAAAAGAAATAGAAAAGCAATCTCAAGGGTGCTGTAACCCAGCTCGTGGAAGTGAAACACCACAAGCATGCGCAGGGCACCATCGGTGAGGGTGAAGGCCCAGTAGTTTGCGGTTACAACTGCATATTGTTGCAGTGCTGATAGAGGTTTAAGCAACATGATTTCAAGCCTGCTCAAGTTTTGCCACATGCATGGCTAGATCGGCCATGCGGCAGCTGTAGCCCCATTCGTTGTCGTACCAGGCATAAACCTTTAGTTGAGTTCCATCTATCACCATTGTTGAAAGGGCATCAATAATGGCGCTGCGGGCATCATTGAGAAAATCAACTGAAACCAATGGCCTGGTTTCATAACCAAGAATTCCCTTCAATTCATTGATTGCGGCATGTTCAAAAGCTGCATTTACCTCCTCTGGGCTAACAGGCCGTTTTAGTTCAAATACCGCGTCGGTTAGGGAAGCATTTAGCAACGGCACCCGCAGGGCATGGCCATTTAATTTGCCTGTTAATTCAGGGAATATCATCGCGATTGCCTTAGCCGATCCTGTGGTGGTTGGGATCAGGCTTTGCAGGCAGGAGCGGGCACGGCGCAGGTCGCTCTTAAAGCAATCAACTACAACCTGGGTATTAGTTACATCATGCATGGTGGTGATTGAGCCATGCAAAATACCAAATTGTTCATGCACCACTTTTACCACTGGGGCTAAACAGTTGGTGGTGCATGATGCTGCAGTTAGCAGGCGGTGTTTGCTTGGATCATAGAGATCGTGGTTGATGCCATAAACAATATTAAGAGCCTCAGCGCCAGCCACTTCACCTTTCACTGGGCAGGCCACCACTACCCTTTTGATGGCAGGGTTTTGGAAATAGGGCTCAAGGGTTTGGGGCGTTTTGAATTTTCCACTGCATTCGAGCACCATGTTTGCGCCGGTTAGGGCCCAGGGTTCCTTTGCTTGGCTGAAAGTGATTGGCCTATTGATTTGATCGGATACCACAAATCCATCAGCTTGGGCCACTACTCCGTGCTGCCAACGGCCATGAACGGAATCAAATTCCAGCAGATGGGCGGCGCCATGGGCATCACCGGCGGGGTCGTTCACATGAACAATTTCAATGCCGGGGCGATCCCAAAGGGCGCGAAACACAAGGCGGCCAATGCGCCCAAAGCCATTAATTGCGATTTTCATGGCTGCTACGGTGAAACCAAGGCAGCTTAAATCAACCAAACTTGATATGACCAGTGTGCTGCAACACACCGCTAACTCTCGGGCCCAGCAATTGTTCAAGGTGCTGGCTGAGCCAATTCGCATGGAATTGGTGCAATGCCTCGGTGCAGGCGAACGTTGCGTGTGTGATCTAACTAGTGATCTGGGGCTTGCTCAATCCAAACTTTCCTTTCACCTAAAGGCGATGAAAGATGCGGGCCTGATCAGTGCTCGCCAGCAGGGCCGCTGGACCTACTACCGGTTAGAAGCAGAGAGTTTGCTCTGGTTGCGCAATTGGTTAGACCAATTGGCCGCTAGTTGCATTAAACCAGCTAGCATCTGTGATTAATTATTATCTAAACATGATGAAAAATTTTTCAGGCCCGCTAAGAAGAATGTTGATCTATGGATTTAGCAGTTATTTGGGGCTTGTGCTAATAAATAACTCTGAGTTGAATTTGCCAAATATGTGGGTAGCATATGCTCCAATGTTTATAACTATATACATATTAACTCAGTGGCTTGATAGAAAGTTTAACGATCAATCAAAATTGAAGTAACTCAATCCTTAGCGGCCTGTTGGTATAAAGCTTCTAATCTTTCCCGGCTCAGATCCACATACATAACTTCGTCGCCGGGTGCTGGCGCTTCTGGATGCATTCTTTGCTTTGGGTTGCTTGCAATCCTCACTGGCACAGCGGCTGCATTGCGCAGATTTTGATTCATCAAGGCAAAAGCACCACCAGCTATGGCCGCAAAGCAGATTAGATAGAGGGTTGCGAGGAAATCGTTCACTGGGGCTACGCGGCTTGTTCCCGAATCCTAGTGTAACGGATTGTTAAGCGTGGCTTGGGCTTGGGTTTCTGTCTAATATGGGCCAAGGAAGTTCAAGCCATGCTCAGCTTTTTGCTCAATGTTGTTTGGTTTGTGCTTGGCGGCTTGTTGATGGGATTGGGTTGGTGGTTGGCTGGAATTATTGCTGCAATCACAATCGTTGGCATACCTTGGGCACGGGCTTGTTTTGTAATTGGTAATTATTCTTTTTCCCCTTTTGGTAAGGAGGCGGTTAGTCGCCAAGAGCTAACTGGAAAGCTTGATTTTGGCACAGGACCTTTAGGCTTGATCGGTAATATTATTTGGTTTCTAATAGCTGGTTGGTGGTTGGCTATCGGACATTTAACTTCAGCCTTGGCCTGTTTTATATCAATAATTGGCATTCCTTTCGGGATTCAACATATCAAACTTGCCTTGATTGCCCTGGCACCAATCGGCATGCAAGTGGTGCCTGTGCGGCGTTGAATGTGATGGATCAGCTCAATTGGGGTTATATCCAGCTAGGGGTTGTGGCCCTTGCTTTTG